>NZ_BTPE01000010.1:0-186362 GCF_036245645.1 Algoriphagus taiwanensis
GTAACTTAAAGAAACACCTGCAGACTTACCATATGATCAGTGAACGAATGATGCAGAACTACCTGGACGAGTTTTGTTACAAGCTCAACAGAAGATACTTCGGTCAAAAACTCTTTGACAGACTCATCATTGCTTCTATTTATCCATACTGGTTTGATTGCGGATAATCATAAAGTTTAATTATTTGCTTCTCGCTCCTCTAAAAAGAATATTTTTTATTATTAGAGACAAATACCTCAAATCGGTAGTGAGCGGAGCTTTTTCATAGGCCAATAAATACTTCATTTCCGAAGCCATGATTTCATCCAAAGTTTTTGGCATATCTGCATAAAAAGGAGGTAGCAGTCCAGGCTTAGTTTTCACCCGTATTTCCTGAAGTTCTTTTGTGTAAAGATTAAAATATTGGCTACTCAAAGGTCTAACCCCAATTAATTTCATATCCCCCTTAACTAAATTCCAAATCATAGGAATCTCATCCAACCAGAATTTTCTAAAAAATCTCCCAATAGGCGAAACTCTAAAATCATCCTTAAACTTTCCACCTTCATCTAATTGATGATACTTAAACACATAATCCTGCAAATATTCTGAATAGGGATACATGGTTCGAAGCTTATAGACTTTAAACACTTTGCCATCTTTTCCTATCCGACGCAATTTAATAAGGGGACCATAGGTTGGTTCCATATCAAAAGAAGGATTTCCTATTTTCCTTGCCACGAAATATAGTTCATTATTAATTTCGCGTTCCAAAAGTACTTCAAAGCCACAGGAATAAAGCCGGCCTAAAGTCTCTGCCCTAGAAAGAACACGATTTCTTCCGTTGGTAAGATAAAAATAAAACTTTTGTGTTAGCTTCAGTTTAGGCAATACTCTGTGAAAGAAAAAATCAATCGTGATAAACAAGTAATTGATCAAAAATGGGTACTTACTTTTAATTGCATTCTTCCTGTTAGAATAAGTTTCGACAGAACATGCAAAAATCCCATTGTATTCTAATTTTTGATTAACACTCTCTAAAAACTTATTTATGCGTCTTATATGGTTAATTTTCTCAAGGTTCAATATATTGATAAAAACAGATTCTGAACTATAAATTAAATCAAAACTATCAGAGGAAAAAAAGATAAAAGTATCTTCAAAATTATATTTAAATACTTCCTTGTAAAATTGCAGAACTTTCTTTGATTTTAACTGCAAAATAAAATTATCTAATTTATCCTTCTGTACGTCATTAGATACAGATTGTTCTAAAAAAAAATTGAATTTTATCATTCTAAGTATATTTAATCAATTAAAATAATAAGAAAGTCCTAATTGAAATCCGGGCAATATATCATCATCGCCCTGGTAAATATCCCATCCAACTACACTAGAAAATCCTGATTGAAATGAAAAATTATCATCAATGTCGTATTTATAAATTAATCCCAATTTAGCACATACATTTGGCCTGTTATATTCATGCCTAAAAAAATAACCTGTACCAATAGTCGCCAAAATAGAATGATTTGAAAAATCACTATTACTAAACATCTTACTTAAGTTTAGGAAAGTATCCACATACCAGAAATCATATCGATGATTTTCTTCATCGGTAATTAATTTAAAATAAGTCCCTCTATAACCTAAAGAAAACCCTATTTCATTCGAAAACCATCTTCCTAAACTCACATCCAACAAAGGAGAAACATTGGAAGAAATAAAATCTTCCTTCTTAATCCCTGAAATCTGAATCCCTGATGAAACATTTCCAAAAAACTTCGCACTACTTTCTTGAGCAAAACAAAAGGAAAAGAAGGCTGAATTAATGAAAATCAGAAATAACAGACAAATCTTCATGTAGAATAAAGTTTAGGGATTTTGTTTACAACTCTAATTACATCAGCAAAATCTAAACCAATTATTTCAAGGTACCACCTTAAAGTTTCATATCTAGGGAAGTTTTCCTTATAAATCAATTCTAAAGCTTCATCTCTTGAAATCATACCTTCTCGAATTTGATTGCTTCTAAATGTATCAAACTCTGAAAAACCAGTAACCGTATAGTAGATATAATTATAAAAACTAGCTGTACCATCTCCAATTCTCCATGTAGAATCGCTATCAATAGCTTTTTCCCAATTATATTCATTCAAAATTAAATCATTGATTTCCTTTTCATCCCAACGGTAATAATCAAACAAATGATAATAATCTTTCTTCGGGGAAATATATCTCGAAGCAAACGAGCCTAGACTGTCAAATATACTTTGATTTAAATAGCCAGGGCTTTTTATTACGTTACTTCCTATATAAGCAAACAGTTTCATTTGATTTATAAATGACAAAGAATAAATTCTTTCCTTATCAAATTTTGGAGGCAAACCAGCAAAACCAACTTTGAAATCAGTGTTCTCCAAGTTGTTAATTCCCCAAATATTTAAATCAATACCAGTTTGTTTTTTTAGTTTATTTGTATAATAAAAGAAAAATTTATCCCCTGCCATAAATAATGGGATCATACCTAGGGAAGGATTTCTAAGCCAGGCTGCAACATTTTTTCTAATGTTCTCTCTTTTCCAATGAATATCAGCTGAAACAATTATATTCTCAACACCAAGTTTCCCACAAACGCGAGCAATATTTCTTCTTGCTAAATCTGTTACCATTCCCCAATCATAGGTGAATGCGATAGGATTCAATCCAAGTTCCTTTTTTATCAAATGCAATGAATAAGTGCTATCACGACCTCCGCTAAATGGGACTATGCAGTCAGGTTTTCCATTTTTTCTCCGATACGGATCTACAAGAGCCTTTAGATTCTCAATCGGTTGTACTTTATCTTGAGGTTTGTAATTATTGCAGTAATTACAAATTCCTGATGAATCAAATTGTATAAAAGGAAAAGTCTGAGGTAACAAGCATTTCGAACATCTGCGGAGTTTACTGATAGCTTGCGCATTATTTTCCAGCAGTCCAAATAAGTGGGCTTCTTTGGAACGATTGATAAACACCGCCGGGTCAATCACTACTTCTCTTTTGTTTTTTTCATTGTCGATCAGGTGTTTCTCCAGCTTAAGTGACCTGACTTTTGACAACTGAATAGAACTATCATTGACCGGACTTTCAAAATGATGGATCTTTAGATCATCCATTTCAATTACAAGACCCTTATTGGAGGTCAGTTGTCTTACATCCAATGAAGCTCCAAAGGCGGCAAATTCAGACGTTTGTTTCAGTCGTTCCAGAAAGTATCCCTCAGAAGCAAAAGTGATGAAGTTTGCGTTGTCAGTTATATAATATAGTGAACCATTATTGGTTGCCAGCACAAACTGATCCAAGTCGTGGAACATGATGGCTAGTGACCAGGTACCCTCGAGTTGAGCGAAGGTTTTATTGCAGGCTTCAACCAAATCGGTTGTGGAATTCAATTGTTTGCGGATAAGTGCAGGTATGATCTCTGTATCAATACTATAGGTTCTGTTCAAATCGTCATTCAGCTGCCACAGTTCTTCCACATTAACAATGATACCATTATGGATAACAATTACATCATCTTTCAAGACCGGTTGATTATTAACCTCATTTAGTTGTGTACCATTTGTAACAAGACGTGCATGGCCAAAGGCTGTAAAGCCATCCCCTTTTTCCTGATGTTTAAGATTCCCTGAAATTACAGTTTGAAAAACTGTGCTTTTTATTAAGTCACGGATAGGCACATCGCCTTTAATGACATCTATTTTATTGGAAAATTGATTCCTTACAGCCATACCAGAAGAATCCTTACCCCTAGATTCACTGAATATGGCTATATTTTCCAAATTTCTTTTTAAAGAAATCGAGGGATAACTTGAATTAGGTTTAACTATAAGTCCAAAAATACCACACATAATCAATATTTTAGTCTTACTACATCAAAAGTCTCTGCAAAATCTACAGATATTTGCGACCCTTTAGCCCTAGCTAAAGCTAGAATAAAATCGTCCTGGAAATATCTTCTTTTTAATAATATTTGAGATTTATAATTATTAAGAACCTGTAATTTAAAATTAATTTCTTCAGAAGTAAGATTGACAAAGAAAGTTGACTTAAATTCTAAATGATTCCAAGGAAGTTCATAACATAATATACTTGAAAAAGTTTTATAAGCCCTAACCATTTCATTAGCTATAATTTGATGATCTTGGTGATAATCATTCAAGGAAGGACCAATTACTAAATCTGGTGAAAAGTCAACCTTTAACTTAACCAAAAACTCTAAAATCTCTTGTCTATAATCAATTAATTTCCGAACAGGATAATTAAAAATTTTAAAACTGCTCTCAGATAAATTATAGTCTTTTAATACATTCCTAAATTCCATTTCAAGAGTGTTTTTAGGCATGTTAGTTGGCAATGATTCCTCAGCCGTTGAAAAAACAACCCAATAAATTTGGGCACCATCTTTAAGTAGTTTATATATTAATCCTCCAGCCCCAAGTTCAGCATCATCTGTATGAGGTGATAAAACTAAAACCTTTCTAAAATTCATAAATTTTTTATTATATTTTGAATGCGAATAAATTCTTTAATAGGTCTAGCAGGACTACCCGCCCAGGTTTCTCCACTGGGAATATTTTTTGTTACGGTTGCGCCCATTCCTACTGTTACATTTTCTTCTATAGATATACCATTCATCAGGTTAACAGAAGGAGCAATCCATGAGTTTTTACCAATTACAGTACTCCCTCCAATCATGGAGTTAGCAATTAACAGTGAATTCTCTCCAACTACAACATTGTGAGCAACATGAACTAAATTATCGATTTTAACTCCTGATTTTATAATAGTGTCACCTAAAGTTCCTCGATCGATACATACATTTGCTCCTATTTCCACATAATCACCAATTTGAACACCTCCAAAGTGGGGAAATTTATTCAACTCTCCATTAGCCTTCCTTGCATAACCAAAACCATCAGAACCAATAACTGACCCAGGATTAATAGTAACAAAATTTCCAATATTAGTCCCAGAGAAAATATAATTATTTCCTAGTAACACACAATTATCGCCTATTGTACAATTATCCTCAATTGTAACATTAGGACCAATATAACAATTCAATCCTACCTTGGAATTATTTGAAATAATTGATGTCGAATGAACATTTGAAGTTCTTTCACGGGGGAAAACAAAATTAAGAATATTTATAAACGTGGACTTGGGATCATCAGATAATATATAGGCCTTATTTGAATCAATTTCAAATAAGCCCTTTAGAGATCTATCTAAAACAATTACTGTAGATAAAGAATTTTGGATTAGCTCTAAAGATTTATCAAGGTTTTTTTTTACCCAAGTTATAGAGTATTCGGCAGTATTATTAATTGGAGAAGCTTTAGTAAAATAAATATCATCTCTTGATGCATAGACTTCTTCATCAACCAAAACATCTGATATTTTCTTAATTGAAACTTTATTCATGATAATCTCATTTATTTTGAAACATTAGTTATATATAAACATTAAATTATTGACCTAAATAAATAAAATATTTCGAATTCTCGAGAACGGTAAAACATAAAATAAAAATATTTATTACAATTTAACTCTACCCCAAAAAAGCATATCTAATAACAGATGAATATATAACATGATTTAAGTCATCACAACCTTTTATATACTCTTTTGCTTTCTTTTGATATTCTAATTTTAAATCTACATGTTTATTATTTTCTTTTATTCTCTCAATCATTGACTCATAGTCATAAAAATAATACTGAATTCCAGCTTTAAAAAGTTCATTATGGACTTTTACGTGGAAAGCTAGCTTATTCAAAAGATAATTAGGCACACCCAAAACTGCTGCTTCTGTGGCCATAGTTCCACTATCAGTTACCATAAATGCAGCATAATAAATTATATACTTGAGGTCAGATGGATCGCCTTTGTACACATTTTTATTGAGCCGGCTAGGTAACTTTCGTTCAGTAACCAATAAAACATCTTTAAACAGACCAACGCAATAGTCAAAAAGATTGATCAAGTTATTGTCTTCTAATCCATTATTGCCTCCGGCATCATGGGTTGCATTTAGTTTTGATGTTCTGATAATGCAAAAATTATTTTCTTCAAGTCCATATTTCTCCAAAACACTAGAATCTGGCTTGTAAACATTGGGGTGAAGGTGAGCTAAGGATTTATTTCCTTTAAAGGAATGCTTCTTTGATTTAAATTTCCCAAGTTCTGTGATTTCTGGTGAAATAATTAAAGTTGCGAAATTAAAAAGTATACTATTAATTTTTATTGTATTGATGTCATTGTCATTAAAAATTATGGATGGAATTTTTCTCCACCATCCACTAACCACCAAAGAATCATCAGTTAGAAATACACAATATCTCTTCTGCCTCAACAAGAAACGTTCAATTTTAAATAATGTGAGAATAAAAACTCTGGCAGAATTAAAAATTGAAGGCTTTTCTTTCTTATTTCGTCCTTTTGGAAACAGATTTTGATATTCCCACCCTTCCTTTCTGACCAAATCTTCTAATACATCCTTAGAATTAATAAGTATATCAACTTGTATCCCATCCGCTTTTAATCTATTAATTGTTTCTCTAAATAAATGTACCTTCGCGGGATGAACGAAGTAGACAAGAACTCTCAAATTGGTTTTATTAGAAGCGTCGTTCATTTTCTTAGGATTTAGAAACAAACCCTTTTCCAGTCTTCTCACGATCTTCTAATTGAAAGAACATTAGTGGTTTATCGGGTAGAAGCCGTTTAATCAATGGAAATACAACTTTTTGGAAACGAGTAATTAAGGGTAAATATGAAGGATAATCATTAATTGATTTACCAGGAATGGCCATAAGAGTGTCAAATTCGTCCCTTTTCATATTCAGTTTCTTTATTACGAAAGTGATATCACGCTCAATAGAATCCAGAGTAAAAGGCTTTTCTGAAATTATTGAAAAGGCTTCCTCGCGTGAAAATTCACCCGTCATTACCTGGCCAGAATACGTTATCTTACGCTTATCAATACCAAATTTTTCTACTAGCCAGTAGGAGATAATGAACTTTGTGAATACGTTTTCATAATGATGCCCTTGATAGTCCTCCCATCCATAGGTTGCTTTTAATAAATCTTTCGCTTCCTTTTTTGTGTAAGGTAAATAGAAAAATGGACGAACCAATTTTATCTTTTTCAAAAAAGAATAATATCCAAACTTCCAAATGCTCATCGTCGGAAACGACTTAAGACTCCGCTTACAAAACTTATTAGCAATGTATCTTATCTGCTTAGCATCAGTATAGGTCCATTCATTAGGTTGAAAACCTTCAGATCGAAAGTCATGACCATTTATTATATACTTCAAATTTTCTCTCGCGGCAGTTTTATAAAGAATTGACTTTATAGCATGATCAGTAGGCCCATCAGCCCATGGAAATTCTGCACGGAGATAGGCTTTTAGAACATCGATTACCTCTTGATAATCAATCACATATGACTCAAAGTCAATCTCCAAAGGGTCTACTAGTTTCTTAATATTTTTAACACATATATCAGAACCCCATCCATTATCTAAATATACCGCTAAAACCCTCAACCCATATTTTTTGGTAATATGAAGTAAGTAAGAACTATCCGTTCCACCACTAACTCCAACAATACAGTCGTATTTTTTACCTTTTCCATCAGCTTTCATTTTGTCAACAAAAGAAAGCCATTCCTGAAGTCCTTTTTCGCCTCTCGGATAGTAGTCCAACATTCGTTGAAAGGTTTTGGCGTAAGAACTTATCCCAAATTCATCAAATTGAATATCCGGAATGGATTCATCCCAAAGCCCTTGAGTACATACTCGTCCTTTAAATCCTATTTTTTCATTTTTCTTATCCATATTAAATCTACTTACCATCTCTCGAAAAAAGTACACTCAAATTGTCATTTTGTGGGTAATTTATTAAAACTCCTTTGCGTGAACCTTGATAAACAAACATGCTACCTGCTGCCAGAGCATGTGCACCAGAATTATACGCTTGCAAAAAATCATTTAATGAGCCGGCTCCTCCTAGTCCAACTACAGGGATTGAAAGACTTTCACTCACCATTTTAATCATTTTTAGGTCATAGCCGATCATACTACCATCACGATCTATTGACTGGAGGATAATTTCTCCTGCTCCCTCTTCTTGCATTTGGCGAGCAAATTCAAGTGGACAAATACTGGTTTTCTTTTTGCCCCCTAATGTGGTACAGACCACTTTACCGAAAAAAGTGGTTTTATAGTCTATACAAACTGTTACACTCTGGCTTCCAAATGAAGAGGCTATTTGATTTACCAGGTTAGGTGAGTTATGTACAGCCGTATTCATTACGACTTTTTCAACTCCCAAGGAGAGAATATTTTCCGCATCTTCAATTGTTGATATTCCACCTCCAATGCCAATAGGCATAAAAGCCTCATCTGTCATATTTCGAACAAAGTCTAGAGGGATTTTTCGCTTCTCTCTACTCGCATCAATATCTAACAGAATAAGCTCGTCAACCTTAAGATCATTGAAGATGCGCACAGCATTGATAGGATCGCCGATATACCGCGATTTATCAAACTTGGTGGTTTTAACTAATCCGCTATTGCGGAGAAGCAAAACTGGAATTACTCGTGGTCTGAACATACAGCCTTAGTATAGAAATTCTTCAATAGGGCCAGCCCCTGATCATGACTCTTTTCCGGGTGGAATTGAGTTCCGTATATGTTTTCAAAATGAAAAGATGAAACTAATTCAACCCCATATTTAGTTGTTGCAGAAATATGATCAATATTTTCACAACTTATAAAGTAGCTATGTACGAAATAGTATTGTAATATATTATCCTCACAAGGAAGCCATGAGCCTTGGGAGGTAATGTTGAGACTGTTCCAACCCATATGTGGAATTTTAAGGCCTTCTATTCTCCCTTTAAAAGCAAGAGTTTTAGAAGGAATCCACCCTAGCCCTTCTACATCTCCTTCTTCAGAGAATTGAGTCATAAGCTGCATACCAAGACAAATTCCCAAAACAGGCTTTCTTTTTTCTAAAACAAATTCGTTAAGCGGAGAAATTAAATCTTTTGAGCGCAGATTATCCATTCCCTTCTTAAAATGTCCCACACCAGGAAGCAAAAAGTGAGAAGCCAAATTGAAATCTTTATAATTGCTACTAACAAATGAATCAATTCCAATACGACATAAAGCTTTTTGAACAGACCTAATATTACCCAATCCGTAGTCAACAATACAAATCATAAAAATTGATTAATTATATTTAGAAACACATAATTTTGTTCTTCAGATGATAATATATGAGCTACTTTGTCTGAATTAGATTTAAATCTAAAAATTTCATCTCTCTCTAATAGCTTAATAGCAGAAGCTAATCCTAACGGTGACCAATCCTTAGCTCTAACTCCTAATTCATATTTTAAAACATATTTGGACATTTCAATATCAGGACCTATAATGATTCCGAGACGAGATTGAACAAACTCAAAAAATTTGTTTGGTAATCCATGTTTAATATTAAAATTGGTAGGTGGACAAAATATTATACCTAGGTCAAATTGGTTGCAGAACTCAATAAGTTCTTCTCTTGGTACTGGTTCTAAAAAATTAATATTTCTAAATCGTTTAGCCCTATTGATTAATTTATGATAATAGTTTACAGTAAAATCATTACGTACTAAAATTAAATTTAATTCATAAAGATTCTCATCAAGAAATTCCATCGCATCGATCATTAATTCCAATTTTCTAGAAGAACTTACAATACCATGATGGATTAATCTAATTTTTTGCAAATTCTTTGTGGGCTTTAAATCTTCAAAAGAAGGTAAATTCACAATTAAATAAGTAGGAACTTTATAATTATCTATATACATATTCACAATTCCATCTGATACAGTAAGTATACAACTTACTTTTGGTATAAATGTATCACAAAGATACTTATAATAATCTTTAATAAACAATCTCCAAATTAAACTATCATCAAAATTTAGTGGACTATATTCATGTGCATCCAAAATAACAGGTTTACCATTTGCTAGTTCAAAAGCTAAAGGTAAAAGCCTAACTTCATGAGCAATAACAACATCAAAATCTTTATATAAAATTTTTAAAATCTGCTTCTTATATTTATCCCAATAAAAAAGGTGATAAAATTTAAATAATAATAAAATAAGCCTAAAAAGTCTAAAAAAAGGATTAATCTTTCTAATTTGAAAAAATTCATCTTCCAAACTACTTTTAGATAAACCAACTGTTACTACCCTAAATCCTTTACTTTTTAAAAAACTAATTTGCCTATACGGTCTAGGATCTTTTTTTAAATCAGTATAGGATAATATAAGTATGGTTTTCATATTAATTTAATTAGATTTATAATATAGATATGCATTTATCCAATCAAATTGGATAAAAGCAAACATCATTACCATTAACCAGAATGGATGGGTAGTAAGGGTTGAAGCAAAATAAATAACAAAAATTATTAAAAATAAAACTGCTACGCCAGAATAATGAAAACTTTTTAAAATTCGATTAAAAAAACGTAGATGAAAAAAAATAAAAACAGACAATCCAATTAAACCATAAGTTGCTAACCAATCAGAAAATCCATTAACCCTAACAAGCTTAGTGTAATTACTTTGTGTGCGAAGATGAGGATTGAACCCATATCCAAAAATAGGACTTTTAAGAAAATCATTAAAGTCAACAATAAAAGATGGAAATCTCCCCAAGGATCGTGACTCAAATTCTCTAGTATCATCCAGTAACTCTTTGTACTCTTCTCTCATATTAATTTCATACTTAATTTTACTAAAACCAAAATCAAGACTTAGAAAAACCAAAATAAATGAAAAACTGACAATAATGAATAAAGGAAGAAATCTTGAATTTTTATTTAATATGTACCAAAAAGGAACAAGTATAAAAGCACAAATAAAAGCAGTAGTTGATGTAGTAGTTATAAGAGCAATGTAGTAAACGAATAACTTTTTGTTAAGCTGAAAATTAGAAAATATTAAATTAATTATAATTGCTACAACAATAAAATTTGCAAAACCCTTTGGCTCCCATGCAAAGCCAGAATTACGATAAACAGAACCATGACTTTCTAAAGTGAAAAAAACAAAATTTGCTAACCTATCATTTCTATACTCTAAAAAAGGAATAAATCTTTGTGGCAAAGATAAAAATGAAAATAACAAATCATAGTTAATTAATTGAACAAGAAATAAAGGAAGACTAATTAAACATAAAATATAAATAATATTTTCATAAATTAAAAAAAATGTATCCTTTACAATTTTTATAGTAAAATATGCATAGTTAATTTTCAACAAAACATAAATACTCAAGATAAAATCATTCTCTTTAAAATATAAAAAATATGCAAAATTCAAAAGAATATATAAAACATTAATCCTTACAAAAAAAAGATCAAATTTTAACCCTCTTTTTGTAAATAAATAAAAGGAATACAATAAGGCGATTATAGTAGTTAAAGGTGAAAAAGCTAATACTGAGGCTTGAGAACTTTTAAAAATGATTAAAAAAACAAGAAAATAATTCTCTCGAGATTGATGCAAATAATTCAAATTAATTTGATAGGACATTATCACTTACCTTTCGAAGAATTATAAGATGAAACAAAATAAAATAAATACATCAAAGAATAAAAAATACTATAAAGCAAAACACTTAAATTTGATGATTGAAAATAATAACCAATATATATTCCTATCGAAGTTAATATCATTAAAAAAATTTGCCAAATCAAATTAACTTTTTGTCGATTAGTTATAATTAAGGAAAATCCTAAGGGACTAACACTAAACTGAAAAAAAAATAGTAAAGATAAATATCTGGCAAATTGTCCAGAAATCTCCCAATCTTTACCAAGCACAATAGAAAAAATATAAGGACTAAAAAACGCGACAAGTAAAGATGGTACTATTGCAATAACCGCTAAGTATTTAAACGTTTTTAAAAAAGTACTTTCAAAATTTCCAAAATTGTTATAATCTTCAGAACATTTTTGTTTAAATACTTCAAGAGTCGAAGAAGAAATTAACTTAATTGGAATTCCCAATATCCGTTGAGTCATAACAAAATAACCTACAGTTGAAGGACCAAAAAACAAAGAAAATAAAATAATTGGATTCTGTGAAACATAAACATTTAATAAATCTGACGGAAGAGAATACTTTGGAAAATTCTTGTATTCTGCTAATATTTTTAAATTATCTAAGGCCTTAAACAAAGAAAAAATACCGCTATCTTCTTTTTTAATTTTATAAAACAAATAAAAAGTTTCTACGAATTGAGCTACAAGATTAGCAATGAGGAAATTTCCTGGATTATTATTGAATAAACCAAGTAAAAGAATTAAAGAATTTAAAGACATAGACTTATAAATTCCAGATTTTGTAATCAAGATATATCTTTTTTTCCTTACTATCCAATTCCTAAACAAATAAAAGAAACCATTTAAGCCTGTAAAAATAGGCAATAAATATAGCCATTCCTTATATTTTAAATCAAAAATAATAAAACTTAATTTATCGAGAAAAATTAAAATAATTAATTGAAATATGAAAATAAAAATGATAACAAACATAATAACAGAATTAAATAACTTTTTCGCAGTGTCTTCTTCCTTTGGCAAAACTATAGCATTATCATACCTTAATGTCACTACAACTGTCAGTATATTCACTATTGAAAGATACATTCCTATTATTCCGAAAGCCTCAGCGTTATAAATTCTTGTAAAAATAGGAGATAAAATAATAGTTAAAATCTGAGTAATAAAAACTCCTGAAGCAATTGTTAGAATATTTTTAATATATTCGTCATAATACTTGTTTTTTAATTTTTTTACTATATATACTTTATTAAACATAAAAAATAAATTAGAATTATTCTATAGGTTTAAATTTTTTAATTTAATCGATCGATTTTTCACAAAATGATGAAATTTTTCAATTAATTATAGATTTAAATTTTGAATTCAAATTATGGGTTTTAAAACAATTGAATTCTAATTTTCAAAAGTGAGCATCCATCGTTTGAGACAAATATAATGAATATATTCTTGATTATTTTTGAAATTATTCATTCTATATTGGATAATCAATTACTTAAATTAATCTTGATACGCTTTTGATTGATTTTTTTAACAAAAACTAACAAAACATTTTAATATTTAATCCAAAGCTACTAAGCCTAATAATGATTTATAAAATACTTTTAAAACAAATTTAGAAGAAAAATACATTTGATGAAAATAATTATAGTTATTGAAATAGCAAATAAAAGTATCTCCAATTTCTTTTTTTGGTCTTCCATTATTGCTCTTCTTTCAAAAAATCTTTGGAATACTTGTTTACTTCACGGGAAAATCAAATATGATGATTTAAATAGTTTATTCAAATCATTTTGAAAATGGATGTTTAAGTAATCGTCCCGCTGCCAATGGATGGTAATCCCCTTTCAATCCAATTTGTTCACTAAAGCGAATATCATGAACAATTTCAATTGAATTCCTAGCTTCTCCCAAACCAAAGCCATTTCCATCTAAAATATGCTGATAGCTATGAGTATGAAGTTCAGTAAAGCCATCGCTAAATTCTATTTCTTGACCTTCCATCGTTAATGACCTATAAGTTCTTCCACCTTTAGCCTTAACATCGTCTGGAAGTGTATCGGCATTGATACTTAGGAACCATCTTACTCTAGCTTTTTCCAGTTCAAAAAAACCTGCAGCCCGATCATGGGTATGGATATGAACCACATTCTTTTTGACTGGCCCAAAAATCCAGGTTAGCATATCGTAAAAATGGACTCCAATGTTAGTTGCTATTCCTCCGGACTTAGCTACATCACCTTTCCAGGATGTATAATACCAATGACCTCTGCTGGTAATATAGGCTAGATCGATATCATATACCTTATCTTTTGGCCCCTCCTCTATTCTTTTTTTTAAAGCTATAATGGAATTATGAAGTCGAAGTTGGAGGATATTAAAAACTCTTTTGCCATGTTCCTTTTCAATTTCAGCCAAAGCATCAATATTCCAAGGGTTAAGAACCAATGGCTTTTCGCAAATTACATCTGCCCCTACTCTCAAGCCAAAGCGAATGTGGGAATCATGCAAATAGTTTGGAGAACAAATACTGACATAATCGATTTTTTTATCCGTTCTCTTTAACTTCTCTACATGTCTATCAAAACGCTCAAACTCCACAAAAAAATCAGAATCAGGAAAGTGGCTGTCCATTACTCCTACTGAATCAAATTTATCATATGCTGCCAAGAGAGTATTCCCTGTGTCTTTTATAGCTTTCATGTGGCGGGGAGCGATATAACCTGCTGCTCCTATAAGCGCGAAATTCTTCATAATTCTATTTCAGTTTTTCTACTGTATTATTTTTCAAAATATATTTTTCCCCACTCTCATTACAAGTAGCATTGCCATCCTTATCAAAATGGAGTCTCTGTCCATATTCACTCATCCATCCAATTTGCTTAGAAGGATTTCCCACTACCAATGCATAGGCGGGAACATTTTTAGTCACCACAGCCCCTGCACCAATAAAGGCAAATTCACCTATATCATGTCCACACACAATAGTGGCGTTGGCCCCAATACTTGCACCTCTGCCTACATTAGTCTTGGCATATTCAGACTTTCTGTTAATCGCAGACCTAGGATTGATCACATTGGTAAAAACCATAGAGGGTCCAAGGAACACATCATCATCACAAGTCACTCCGGTATAGATGGAGACGTTATTCTGAACTTTTACATTCCTTCCTAATACTACTCCAGGAGAGACTACAACATTTTGACCGATATTGCAGTTTTCCCCAATTTTGCAGTTAGGCATGATATGAGAAAAGTGCCAGATTTTTGTTCCTGAACCAATCTCACATCCCTCGTCTATGACAGCTGTTTCGTGCGCAAAAAAGTCTTTCATTTAAAGAAATTTAAAATTTGTTCGATGATATAGTCTTGTTCTTCCGATTTCATTTCTGTGTGAATGGGAAGAGAGATTACCTGCTTGCAGAGCTTTTCAGAAACAGGAAACTGCCCTTCCCTTCCTCCATATTCCAAATAGGCTTTTTGAAGATGCAGAGGAAGAGGATAATAAACCATGGTAGGAATACCCTTATCAGCGAGATGCTTCTTGAAAGCTTCTCTATCGACTGATTCAGCAAGCCTAATGGTGTACTGATGAAAAACGTGGGTTGAGTTACCAACTCGCTCTGGAATGTGAATGTAGGGATGAGATGCAAAAGCGTGATCATATCTATCGGCTACCTCATTCCTGGACTTGGAGTAATCATCCAAATACTTCAACTTCACACTTAGGATTGCAGCCTGTAAGGTATCTAATCTAGAATTGACCCCAATAGAATCATGGTAATATTTCTTTTTTTGACCATGATTAGCGATCATCTGAATTTTTTCAGCCAATTCTGGATCATTAGTAAATATGGCTCCACCATCACCAAAACAACCCAAATTCTTTGAAGGGAAAAAGGAGGTAGTCCCAATGTCACCCATGGTTCCAGCTTGAGCTTTTCGACCGTCTGAAAAGGTATAACCTGCACCAATAGCCTGCGCTGTATCTTCAATGACTTTCAGTTTGTACAATTCAGCTATTCTCAGGATTTCCTCCATATTGGAGCATTGCCCATACAGGTGAACGGTGACGATACCTACAGTTTGATCTGTAATTTTAGATTCCAGCTGATTGATATCCAATTCAAAAGTATCAGGAGTAACATCGATAAATATTGGCTTCAAACCCAAAAGAGCAATAACCTCTACCGTAGCCACATAAGTGAAGGCTGGTACGATAACTTCATCACCCGGCTTAAACCCCAATGCCATCATGGCAATTTGAAGAGCGTCGGTCCCATTGGCACAAGGAATAACAAAACCTGCACCAGTATATTCCTTCAGCTCCTTTGCAAATTTTTTAACCTGTGGACCATTGATAAATGCCGTTTGATCGATTACTTCTTGAATTGCTGCATTTACCTCATCCTTAATTCTATGATATTGGGTCTTTAAATCGACCATTTGAATATTATCCATTGCCTTAAAGTCTTGCATCTACTTTTTCTTTTTCCAATACAGATTTTACATCAAACACCACTTGATTCTCTGATTTTTGAATAGGCCAAGATTTGAATTCCTTGTGTGCCACGGCTAGGATAATGGCTGAATAGTCTTCCAGTACAGGTTTAGTTCCACCGTTGATGACCTCTATGTCATATTCGTGTCGTACTTCGGCTGCATCTGCCCAATGGTCATAGACACAGACATCGATATCGAAAGATTTGAGTTCTTGGTAGATATCGATCACACGCGTATTACGGACATCAGGACAGTCTTCCTTGAATGTAAATCCTAAAATCAGCACCTTAGAATCAAGCACTTTCAGATCTTTACGCATCATGTGCTTGATGACTTCAGTAGCTACATGCTTGCCCATGGAGTCATTGAGTCGGCGCCCAGCCAGGATAATCTCCGGATGGTAGCCTACTTCCTGTGCCTTTTGAGCAAGATAAAAAGGATCTACACCTATGCAGTGTCCTCCAACCAATCCAGGTCGGAAAGGAAGGAAATTCCATTTGGTTCCTGCCGCTTCCAATACCTCTTGGGTATCAATGCCCAATAGATTGAAAATCTTGCTGAGTTCGTTGACAAAGGCGATGTTAATATCTCTTTGAGAGTTTTCGATCACCTTAGCAGCTTCTGCAACCTTGATACTGGATGCCTTATGGGTTCCGGCAGTGATTACCGATTTATATAATTGATCGACGTATTCTGCTACTTCGGGCGTACTACCCGAGGTGACTTTGAGGATCTTGGTCACCGTATGCTCTTTATCTCCTGGGTTTATCCGTTCCGGAGAGTATCCTGCGAAAAAGTCTTCGTTGAATTTCATTCCTGAGACCTTTTCCAAGACCGGTACACATTCCTCTTCAGTAACTCCAGGGTAAACCGTGGATTCATAGATCACCACATCACCTTTTTTTAAGACCTTTCCGATCGCCTCAGATGCCTTAAGCATGGGAGTTAAGATGGGTCTATTGTGTTTATCTGTAGGAGTAGGAACGGTTACAATATAAATATTGGCAGAGGATATAGGCCCTACCGCATCGGTAACCAAGAGACCTTTGCCTTTTTCATCCAAGGCTAAAGGACTTTGAACCAAGACCGACTTGAGCAGATCATCTTCTACTTCCAGGGTTCGGTCATGTCCTTTTTGGAGTTCGGATACCCGCTTTGGGTCTATGTCATAGCCGATGGTTTTGAATTTTTCAGCAAAGGCTGTCGCCAAGGGAAGACCCACGTAACCGAGACCGATAATGGCGATTTTACTTTCGTTAAAAGGTTTAAGCATTTTTTTTGATGTGAGGTTCTACCGAGAATAGATAGAAGAACACGGAATTTTTAGCGTTTAAAAGTTTTATTTACCAAGTCGAAGATGAAATACTCAAGGAAAAACATCAAAATGGATATCTATTCCACCAAAGTCGGCTTTTCCCGCTCTAAGCGTTCATAGACCTTTTTCACATCCTGGGCCTTGTCTTTATTTAAGACCAACACCGCATCGGCTGTCATGATCAAAATGCAATGAGAAAGGCCAACAAATTCAGTAGTCAAATCCGAACCGATTACCATATTTCCATGGGAGTCTATGGGGTAGTTTTGGGCTTTGTAGTATTCATAGATAGCCTCGAAGCTCCCCATATCCGTCCAGTTGAATGAGGACGGGACGACCTTGATTTTTTTGGTTCTTTCCATGACGGCATAGTCCACAGAAATTGAAGGGATTTGCAAGGAAAAGTCCAAGTCCAGAAACCCATCTTTCTTTTTTTCAAAAGTTTCCTTGGCTTTGGCATACACTTCAGGTTCGAATTGCTCCAACTCCTCAAGAAATACCCCTGCCTGAAAGCAGAACATTCCCGAATTCCAAAAGAAATTCCCTGAATCCAAGAAGGCTTGGGCAGTAGCCAAGTCGGGCTTTTCCCGGAAGCTTTTGACTTCTTCCCCATCGGATTCGATATATCCAAATCCTGTCTCCGGATGAGTGGGCTTCAATCCAAAGGTCACAATAAAACCTTCTTTGGCCAGCTGTATCCCGCGAATTAGAGCCTTTGAATATTCCCCATCCGAACTGATGAGATGATCCGAAGGAGTTACAAAAAGTATATCCTCCTTTTGGGCTGCAAAAGCTGCAAAAGCAATAGCTGCAGCAGTATTTCTTGGGCAAGCCTCAATGATTTCTGAATAAGCAGTAATTCCAGCCTCATTCAAATCTTTTCTGGAAAGCGCGTAATTGTCCGCATTTCCGACCACGAGAATTTCATCACAAAAGGATTGGTTTCTTTTGGCAGTTTTTTGGAAAAGCGTCTCTCCCTCAAAAATAGGAAGGTACTGCTTTGGTCTGCTTTTTCTTGACAGTGGCCATAAGCGGGAACCTACCCCTCCGGAGAGAATGACGTTGATTACTTTCATTTATTAATCTTGTGAATTACTTCAAGCATGAAAAAAAGAATTCCGTTTTTTCCATGACTTATAAAAATTGAAAATGCTTCCAAAACGATTTAACTCGTCCCCGAAAGAAGCATTGACTTCCTTTCTTTAAATAATTTCCAATAAAATTTATTCAAGGATAAAGGGATCCAACTTTTGATTCGAAACCATGAGAAATCGATAGGGCTTTTAATCTCATTGGGAATTTGGTTTAAATATTCCCAAAAAAGATTTTTAAACGGATGCTTGCATCCCGGTTTCCAAGGCTTAAATGCTCCGGTAAAGTGAATGATTCTAGGATTCTGATTAGCCTCTAATAGGGATTGCTCTGAGAAAAATCGGTTAAAAAAGCCGGAAGGCTCCTTTTCAACCATTCCCGTCTGCAAGTTCCATTTAGGTTCCAACCGAAGCCAGTTCCCCTTCAATACCGCATTTAGGGAGCACTGATCGAGGTAGGGAATAATCGCGGGATTGTTGAATGCAAAATCCAAAACCAAATCCCCAAGATTCATTTTTCTCCATTGGTCCAGATTCATCAGCAAAACTCCCGAATTGAAATAGCCCTGATCTTCAGTTAATCCTAATCTGTGCAAATCCCGGGTAAATGGATCCTCTACTGCCGCAATGGGGAAATCTTCCAGGTCCAACTCCCACAATTCTGAAATATCCCCATGAACCAATAGGTCTGAATCCAGGTAAATAATTTTGGATTCTTGAAAAAGGGAGGGTGCCAAAACTCTGTAATACGTAGCGTGACTTAGTTGGGGATTTACCTTAAGTTTGGAAATGGCCCGTCCATTAATCGGCTTCAGAATCGGTTCTGAGCCCATTTTCTCAATCAGACTTACCAAGGGACTGATCCAATCCACCCCAAATTCCTCGGCAACTAAATAAATCCTAAAACACTGCTTTGGATTATTTTTGAGCAAGGAAAAAATAGTAACGGTAGCCGGTATCAAAAAAGCCCTGTCTAAGGAAAGAAAAACTGCAATTTTCTCTTTATCCATTCTTTCTTTAAACTAGAAAAACATTAGCAAGATCAGGTCAGAATTACTCTTCCCAAGGATGATTTTAATTTGATCAATCAATCCCATCCTAAAAATCCAGAATTAGCTAAAATCTACAGCTTCGCCCTTTCAGTCCCAAGATTCCAAAAAATCAAAGAGATTCGCCAATACCCTTAGCTTTCTTACTCCTCTGATCTTGATTGGTTTGCTTGGTCTTAGCTTGATTTTTTCTCGATCAGCCTTAGCTGAAAAATAATTACTATTTAATTAATAAAAGGGGCGATTTTTTGCCTCTAAAAGGGATTTTTGCCTTTCAGGATGTAAATATATCAAAACTGAGCAGTTTAAGTACTCGTTTTTTGTACAAACTTTTCAGGGTTTTTTTATATATTAAAAAATGTATTTCGTGTTTTAATAATTAAAATCTGAAACCAATTTTTATCAAAAACAAGCCTGTAAAATAAGCTTGGAAGTTCATTTTTATCAGCTGCGGACGATTATCAGCAACCTTGGAATAAAACTATTCTTACCAAGGTTGCAGATAATCCAATAAAGAATTGGGGGATTATTTATGCCTTCTCAAAGCCCTTTTCCACCAAGGCAGCTGCACTTCCTCATGATAGCCATAGCTATTGTTTCCATACCCATAGCCATATCCGTAGCCATACCCATATCCATATCCTTTGTCGATATGAACATCATTCAGGATGCTGTACATTTTCTTCACCCCTCCTTTTTCAACCAGATTATTCAGGATTTGGGTATTGCCTTTCATCGAATAACCCTGTCTGAAAACGTAGAAATTGACATCCGAGAGAGCAAACAATTCTTTAGTCTCAGAAACTAAGCCCACTGGAGGACAGTCGAATACTACCACATCATAGGCCTGCTTGATTTCCTGGATAATCTTTCCAAACTTTTCCTGAAGCAAAAGTTCTGCGGGATTCGGAGGAATAGGACCGGAAAGAATTACATCGAGATTTTCATGACCCGAGGACTTCACCACTTCCTGCCAAGGTTTGGAAGAGCTCAGGCAGGTACTCATTCCTACATCGTTGGTCAAGTTAAAGTCCTGTGCAATCCTAGGCTTTCTAAGATCCAAACCCAACAAAACGGTCTTTTTTCCCATCAATGCAAAGACAGAAGCCATATTCATGGATACAAAAGTCTTTCCTTCTCCAGAAATTGATGAAGTAAACAATAGAGTCAAACTATCCTTTTGAGGGCTGAGGTAGGACAAATCAGCTCTCAAAGAACGGAAGGACTCAGTCACTGTAGACCTGGGATTATGCAAAACAGGAATAGCATCGTCGGAATTATTCCTTCCAATCATTCCGATTAAGGGCACTTTCAACTGTTTTTCTAATTCCTTAGGATCTTCGATTTTCGTATTCAGGAAGTCCTTGACGGTGATAAACCCAATAGGGATAATAAATCCAAGAATCAATCCAATCAACAGGTTCAGAGAACGCTTTGGCGCAATCGGGAGTTGACCCGACTTGGCAAAGTCCAAGATCTTGTTACTCGGAATATTGGAAGCTTTGGTGATTTCAGCTTCTGCTTTTTTCTGAAGGAAATAGATGTAAATATTTTCGTTGATGGTAAACTGACGGGTAAAATCCAGGAGTTTACGCTCTGTTTCAGGCAATTGATTGATTTCGCTTTCAATCTGATTGATTTGTCCTGAAAGGTTGGCAATCAGATTTTCAGTATTAACTATCGCAGAGCTAACATTTTCCTGTAAGGCTTTGGATGTACTTTGAATCCGGGCATTGATATCTCTTACTTGAGGGGTGTTTTCTGCGAAATTGGCAGTCAATCGTACCCTATCTGCCTGCAATTCGGAAAGGCTTTGCACCAAGGCATTGAGCAAAGGGTCCGTGGTACCCACAATAGAAGGCGCAATCAAATCTCCGGTTTGCCCACTCGCCAAATAGTTGCGAAGGGTTTGCAAATACTTCAGATTGATTTCGTTCAGGCCTCTTTCTTTTTCCAATTCCTGAAGTCGCTGAAAAATTACAGAACCTTCCTGAGAAAGATTGAAAATCCGATTTTCGGAACGGTATTGTTGAAGCTTGGCTTCCGAACCCCTCAGGGAGTCTGTGATTCCGCTTAGCTGCTGATCGATAAAAAAGATTGTGTTTTCAGAAGTCCTGTTTTTATCGTCCAGTTCTCGCTGAAGATAGGTTTCCTGAAGTTTGTTGAGGTAATCGATTCCTTTCCTTCTCAGTGGGGTCTCCAAACTAAGCGTAAGAATTGAACTCTGCTTATTCGTGGGAGAAACGGTCAAGTCTTCCACCATCTTCAATGCCAAAGAAGGAGTGTCCACTAATCGAAAGTAGATTACCTCCCCGGGCATAGCGGAAGATTTTATCGGTGAAAATTCAAAAACTTCTGTTTTTACCGTATCCCCAAATTGAAAAATAGCCGATTCGAAAACCAATTCATCAAGTATTGATTTAAAATTTGGATCGGCTGGATTAAAGAGTTGAAATTCATTTTCTTCTATACTCAGTTCAAAAGAATTGTCATCCAAAACCTCCAGGCGAAACAGCCCTCCTACAGCTTGCTTTCTGTCCCAATTTACTCTGACATAAACCGGAACATTGCCATAAATCTCGCTTTTCTTCACAAAGCCCTCAGTGAAGTATTGCACATTCATGTCAAGTTCCTGAAGGGTGGAATATGCCAGAGTGTAGGATTTCAAAATCCCGATCTCGTTCTCAATATTGCTTTTGCCCTGCAAACCCATTATGCCAGCGGAAGCGAAAAGGTCAGCACCCAAGGCGTTGTTTTCATCTTCCACGATGACGGTGGACTCCACCTTGTAAATCGGGGTGGCATATCTATTGAAAATAAATGCAGAAATCAGGCCCAAAAAGACAAAAAGCAAAATCAAAGGCCAATACTGCAGGTAATTGAAAAGTAAAACTTTCAAATCAATTTCATCTTCCTGATTGACCATAAATTGGGAAGGTGAACCGTTTGGGGCTTGTGGAGTATTCGGATACATTATTCTCTATTAGCTACGATAACAAGATTCAGAATCAAAGCGGCTGCTGTGATCGCTGAAATAAACAAAGTCAAGGATTGGGCTGCATTCTCCCCGGCACCTACTTCACGAACTTTCATCGGTTCGGCATACAGCTGATCGTTGGGTTGTATAAAGTAAAATGGAGAAGCTACAAGCTGACGGTCGTTTAGGTTGATCCTATGAAGCTTGGTTCCTTCAGGATATTGACGAATTAGGAGAATCTCGTCTCTTTTGGCAATATTGGTCAAATCACCGGAATTGGCAATCGCTTCCAAAATGGTCATCCTGTCTTGAAGTACGACAAACTTGCCCGGTCTTCTGAATTCACCTAAAGCCGAGTAGCGGATCCCTCCGAGTTTCACTTTTACATAAACTTCCGTGATCACAAACTCCTTCAGCTTGTTTTCGATTTCGATTCGGGCTTCGTCGATGGTTTTGTCTTTTACCTGAACTAGACCAACAATCGGTAATCGGATGTTTCCGTCCTTATCCACTGTGAAGCCCGTCATGTAGTAGATATCTCCTCCACTTTGGGCCATTAGATTCATTCCCTGAGCATTTATTTGTCCCGCTGAATTGTTATTGAACCCATTCTTAAGCAGGTCATCCACGGTTTGAATATTGATATCCACGATATCATTGTACTGAAGCCTGTATTCAGGAATCTCATAGCTTATCAACTCCCCCTCAGGGATGGGCTGATTGCCTTCAAGATTTTGTAAATAGATTATTTTTTCGTTGGAAACGCAGGAAGATACCACCAAAATAAAGGCAGCTATTCCGATTGCTTTTAGGGACTTAAGCATAAAGGTTTTTAAAATTCGACACCAAAACCCGACAAACATAGGAAAGATTGTCCAATCGAGCTGAATTTTCTTCTTTTAAGCTCGAAAAATTGTGAAGATTTTGGAAAAATTGAAAAATGTAAAAATTTCATTTTTAGCACCCTTTCTCCAAATCTTTTTCAGCTACCATGAGATTCATATCATACTCTTGGTCCATTGAAAAGATCAAAACCTTTTAAAATTTTGATCCTTCCAAAGGATGGGAAAAGACAAAAATCAAGTCTTACTCGTACCTCAAAGATTCGATAGGATCCAATTTACTGGCCTTGAATGCCGGGACATATCCAGCTAGAAGGCCTACGATAATACAGATCACAAATGACACAAACATCCAAAGCCAAGGCACCAAAAATCCTCCCGGGCCGATAAAGTTGGCAATGATATTTCCTATTCCTATACCCAAAAGCATTCCGAAAATCCCTCCGAGCACGCATATTACAATAGCCTCAATCAAAAACTGCTGACGGATTCGCAATGGAGTGGCGCCCAAAGCTTTTCTTACACCGATTTCTCGGGTTCGCTCAGTCACAGATACAAGCATAATGTTCATCAAACCGATGGAAGCACCAAGTAGGGTAATAAATCCAATCCCAAACCCTCCGATTCTTAAATAGCCGGCTACCTCTTCCAAACTCTCGGCAACGGACTGACTTTTGGTGAGCTCAAAGGAATCTTCCTGGGCTACTCGGTCCTGTCTTACTTTTCTCATGATCCCGATAGCCTGTCCCATTTCATAATCCAGCTTACCCGGGTCAGATGCTACACCTGTGATTCGGTAGTTGAATGTACCCCTGGTGTCTAATCGAGAAGCGTTCTCTACAGGAATCAGCACCTGACGGTCTGCTCCTTGGTCCTGTCCTACTCCACCCTGCTTTTCCATAATGCCGATCACTGTGTATGGTCTTCCATACACCGTGATTTTTTGGTTAATTGGATCTTCTGAAGGATCAAATAGGGTCTTCTGAATCTCTTGGCCAATAATGGCAACGGCAGTCCCATACCGAACTTCCATCTGACTGAAATTTCTTCCTTTTTCAAGTTTGACGGCCTTAATCGAAAGATAATTCTCGTCCCCTCCTCTCACACGGGTATTGGGATCAGTCTGCTTGGAACCTCTTTTCAATTCTGCAATTCCGGAAACGGGAATAAAAACTGTAGAAATCCCAATGGAATTGTATTCCTCCTTGAACTGCATGGCTTCCCTGTAGGTGATATTGGGATAGGTTTTTTCGGTTTTTCCTTCCTGAACTATCCTTCCTCCACTTTGTCCTTTATTACGGATATCAAAAGAATTAGCTCCCAATCCGGCAAAGCTTTCCGCGATTTGAGCTTTAATCCCGTCTATGGCAGTCAGCATCCCCACAAGGGAGGAAATTCCAATAGCAATAATAGCTCCTGTAAGAATAGTACGGAGCAAATTCACCTTTACCGACTTGATTGCTTCGCGGATATTTTCGATCAAATTCATGTTTTGTTCGGATTAGAACAGGTTTATGGGAAAAATTCAATTTCAGAAACTAAGTATAAGGAAGTCCTTTTAACCTGCCAAAAGTACGTTTATTCTTAATTGGAAGATTAAAAGATTTTAAGAACTTGTCCGCCGTGGCGGATTTGAAAATTAGGAAGTTGGGAGGCTGGGGAGTCTGGAAGTTTGGGAGGCAGGAAGTTGGGAGGCAAGGGGGTTCGGGAGTTTGGAAGTTGGGAGGCAGGAAGTTGGAAGGCAAGGGGGTTTGGAAGTTTGGAAGTTGGAAGGGGACGTCATAGCGAGGAGCAGAGTGAGATTTTATCTTTTTCCATTCGCAGGAAGCGACGAAGCTATCTTTTGAGTTAGGGAGTCGGGAAGTTGGGAGGCAAGGGGGTTAGGAGGTTTGGAAGTTGGAAAGTTGGAAGGGAACGTCATAGCGAGGAGCCGAGTGAGATTTTATCTTTTACCATTCACAGGAAGCGACGAAGCTATCTCTTTGAGTTTGGAAGTTTGGGAGTCGGGAAGTTTGTCGGATGACCGATGTCAGATGTCGGGTAAGCTGCAGTCTACGTCTCCGATGAAGGGTATTTGAATAGTTTGAGATAATCAAGTTTAAATTTGTCCTTGAGGGTTGGAGTTCAATTGCTTCTCCTAAACCTGCACTGAGCCTGTGGTCCCTGAGTTTACTGAAGAGTCGAAATATTGGAGTGGTTAAATCGTGAATAAAGGAATAGTTTATCCTTTCATTAATTTTTTCCAGAGATCTAGGTCTCGGCTCTAGCTTCTTGCTTCTTGTGTCTAATGTCTAAGGTCTTACGTCTATTGTCTTGTCTCTAGTGTCTTGCTCCTAATACAAAATCAATGCATCCGATCTCCTCTTAGCTCCATGTTTTTGAGGATTTCTGCTTCATAGTTAAGCCATTCCTGCCAGCGATGATTTACTTTCTCAGGATCCTGATAGGTCCGAGCCAATTCGATGAAAGTAACATAATGGCCCGCTTCGGAGATCATCAGCTCGTAATAGAACTTTTGCAACTCGGCATCCTGAATATGCTTGGAAAGTAATTTGAATCTTTCGCAGCTCCTCGCCTCTATCAGTGCATTCATCAGGAGGTATTCAGTCAATTGTTGAGCTCTACTTCCACCTTTCCTGACGAATTCATTCAGCTTGGCCACGTATTCATCCTTTCTCTGTGGACCAAACTTCATCCCTCTTTTGCGAAGCTGCTCCATCACCCGCTCAAAATGCCCCCATTCCTCGGCTACGATAGGGGTAAGTGTGTCTACAAGCTCCTCCAAATCATTAAATCGGACTATTAGACTGATGCAGGATGAAGCTGCCTTTTGCTCGCAATAGGCATGATCGACCAAAATATCCTCGATTTGCATCTCTGCAATGCCCACCCATCGGGGATCCGTGGGCAGCTTTAAATGCAACATTTTCTGTCTTGTACTTTCTTCCCAACTCATACCTATTTGCGATTTACGAATGGTTGATTTAAGATTTTTTTGTGAAGAAGTTATTGCACATCACTATGATCAAAGGAATATGAGCTTTTAGATCAATTGAAACCCTATTCCCAGCTTAAACAATAACTCCCTAAATTCTAATTCCTTACGTCTTGTATCAGGTGTCTTGCTTATTGCTACTTACTACTTGTGTCTAGTGCCTAATATCTTCTATCTAAAGTCTTGCGTCTTAAATTTTTCTAATCAAACAAATACCAAGTAATCCCCAAATCCAAAAACGAACGGTATCCAGTGTAATCCGGGGTTACAAAATATCCTTCGTTGTTCATCAGACCTGAATTGAGGTGATTGTATTTGAATAAAACCCGGGTTCTGTTGATCCGGAAATTCAGGAACAAATCTGCGACAGGATAGGCAAAGACATTGAAATCATTCTGCAAGTGAAACTGCTGATAGGATGGGTTGTAGGCATCAGCAAAAAAGGAGGACTTGTATCGGATATCCAGACCAAGCTGTACGAAAATGTTTTCGTCAAACATCGGACTATCAAAGTAAATTCGGGTGTTGGCGTACCAATTCGGTATGCGAATCACATCGGAGGCGGCCCCGGTGAGTTCGGTATAAATCACTTCCAAATCCAGCCGAAATTTCTTTCCCAGCTGAGCATTGGCCTGAAGACCCGGCATCAACATAAATACTTCCCCATTGGCCTGCGCTACTTCCAGATTCTCATCAAAATAGACATAATTGTTCACCCGGTTCAGGGTAAGCATAGGGCGAAGATGTACACCTTTTATGAAATCCAACTTAAGCCTGCCCTGAATCTGATCTACTCCGATATTGGAGAAATCATTGCTCCAGCGGAAGTGATTGCCAAAATACATCTGCTGCATGGCAGTGGGCCTGTAGAGCGCTTTGGTATATTCGGCTTCAAGCCAAGGCGACACGAATTTTCCATGAATCCGAAATGCATCCGTGAGCAAATATTCACCATCAGCCTGCAGGGACCACTGATCTGAGATTTTACCAATCAATTCTCCTCCAATGTAAAATTCATTGTATCGCTCCGGACCATCTTCAAAAAACGGGTTTTCCAATCTCGCATTTCTCAGTTTGGTGTAGGCATTGTAGAAAAATCCTTTGTAGGTACCTTTTACACCCATTTCATTTCTCCATTCCGAAAATCCATGAAAATTCTGAGTGGTATCGGATTCCTGAAATCGATTGGAATTATAAAAGGAGGAATCCGTGGTATTCAGATTGGCGAGGAAACTGAGCTTTTGGATTTTTCGGTCAAACACATGGTAAACCTGAAGACCATTGCCCAACTTATACTCATGATAAAGGTGATAATCCTGCCTCAGGTCAATGGCACGGGAATTTCTCAGCCAGACTTTTGCATCCTCGTAGGTATAGTATAGTGAGGTGCTGTCTACCTCGGGAGGGATAATTCCGCCAATTTCATTCACCAAGTGTCTCATTCGGGAAAATGCCCCTAAGAGCCAGTATTTCCCATTTTCTGAACGATAATTGGTGTGCAGCCCATAGGCATTTTGCTCAGCCATGTAATCATCCCTTGTGTTGGGATTGAGAGTTTTCCGGATTCGCTGGGTCCGAAAATCAAAGCCCACATTCCATCTAGGATTCACATTCCTTGCAAAGTAGATATCGAGCATATTTCGGTTGCCTCCACCAAAAAATGCCGACATCTCCGTGAAAGGAGATTTTGTATCGAAATACCGCCTCTTTGACGGATCTACGAAATAAGGATCATAGGCATGAAATCCAGAGGTGGTTCCGATCAATTCAGGAACTTGATAGAATACAGGTTTTGTGGCACTTCCGATATTGGCCAAATCCTGGTATTTCCACCCCCCTTTTTGGACGGGATCATAATTATGGAAGTTGTCCAACAGGGTGTCCTGCTCGTAGAGCGTCAGGCTGTTTCTTCTAATGTCCTTTTCAAAGAAATAGAGGGAAGTCTTTGGGCCATAAACCATACGGGTACTGTCATCCAAAAGGGTCCTTCTCCCCTCCTGCTCCGTCTCCTGTGGATCTGCAAGTTCCCGGCCCGGTCGGGCGGTCTGTCCGGTAGGCGGATTTCCCTGCACAGGTCGCTGCGCAAAAATCCCCTGCACACTCAGCAAGGCTAAGAAAACACCTAAGACTAATCCTTTTCTGATCACTGAATGCCTAATTTTTCACGGATTTGGGCGAGAAGCATTTCCTTTTCCTGAGATTCAAATTTCACTTCCATTGGGAGGGCAAAAATCGGAATTTCCCTAAATTTTCCCTCATTTGCCAAAACTTTAAGTTTCTCGGCATCCTTCTCCGTGCAAAGAATCACTGGGTTTGCGGAGGACAAATCGGACCATGAGCTGGCAATTTTCTCCCAATCCGTAACAGAAAATTTATGATGGTCCGAATATGAGAAAGAATACAGTACTTGGAATGTCTTTTTGCAATAATTCACAAAAAGACTCGGGTCAGCCAAACCTGAAACCAAGATAACCTTTCCTGAAAAAGGAACATTTTGGTGCACGGAATAAGGCTTTCCATAGTTTAATCCAGAAAAAAATACAGGTGCATCTATACTGATGTAGGGATGAAGTCTATTTCGGAATTCAGTTTTTGCAGAGTCGGATAACCCATCAGGACATTTAGTCACCACTACCAAATCGGCCCTTTTGGCACCCGACCTAGCTTCTCTGAGTCTTCCCATGGGCAAAATTTGGTCTGAAAAAAAAGGGTTGGAATAGGGAGTGAGAAGTATATAAAAGTTCGCCTTCAATTGTCTATGCTGAAAGGCATCATCTAAAATCACCAAGGCCAAATCAGGGTCTGTTTGATGGATTTTTTCCAAGGAATCAACCCGGTTTTCCCCTACAAAAACGGGGATTTCTCCTTTAAATTTGGAATAAATCTGAAGAGGTTCGTCTCCGATTTGTTCAGGTGAACTATGGGGATGAGCTTGCAAAAATCCCCTGGTTTGCCTTCCATAGCCTCTACTGAGTGTGGCGAGTTTTATTTCTTCTTTGAAAACCTTCACCAAAAACTCCACCATTGGCGTTTTTCCTGTACCTCCTACACTAAGATTCCCCACCACGAGGGTTGGAATGGACGAACGGTGGCTTTTTATCCAAGACAGATCAAAGAGTAAATTCCGGATAGCAGTGATCATCCAAAAAATAAGGGCAAAGGGCGCAAGCAGGTAAGCGTACCAAGGCATTGGGGAGAATTGCTAATTTTGACCAAAGAAAACAAAAATATGGGACATCGGATTCAGGATATTCTTTCTTACCTCGAGCAAGTCGCTCCTGCAGCCTATCAGGAGGACTACGACAATGCCACCTTGATCTGTGGAGATCGCAATGCAGAAGTGAAAGGCGTATTATGCACGCTGGATTGTACCGAAGAGGTAGTCCAAGAAGCGATCGCACAGGGGGCCAACCTGATTGTGGCCCATCATCCCATTGTCTTTCGTGGACTGAAAAGCCTGACCGGAAAAAACTACGTGGAACGAACGGTCATTTCAGCCATCAAAAACGACATCGCCATCTTTGCCATACATACCAATCTGGACCATGTAGCTCATGGGGTCAATAAAAGAATAGCAGACAGGCTTGGCCTGAAGGAAACCAAAATCCTAAAGCCCAAAAAACAAACGCTGTCCAAACTGGTGTTTTTTGTCCCACCAAAGGATAAAGACCAGGTCCTGGAAGCAATTTTTGAAGGAGGGGCGGGACAAATCGGTGAATACAAAGACTGCTCTTTTCAATTGGAAGGTATGGGAACCTTCACCCCTTCCGAAAGTGCCAATCCCCATATCGGTCAGCGGGGAATTCCTCAGTACGAAAAAGAAGTTCGTGTGGAAGTGATTTTGCCTGCACACCTTTCTGGAAAAATCATTCAAAAGCTCAAAAAGGCCCATCCCTACAAAGAGGTGGCCTATTACCTGAGTCAGCTGGAAAATGAAAATCAAGAAGTGGGTGCCGGCATGATCGGGCAATTGGAAGAGACCATGGAAGAAGGGGCTTTTTTGGACTATTTGAAAGAAAAAATGAATCTCCAAGTAGTAAAACATACTTCTCTGTTAGGAAAAAAAGTAAAGAAGGTTGCTCTTTGTGGTGGGGCCGGGATTTTCCTTTTAGGAGATGCCAAACGGGCACAGGCCGATGTCTTTGTAACATCAGATGTCAAATACCATGAATTCTTCGATGCAGAGGGTCAATTAATCCTTTGTGATATCGGGCATTACGAGAGCGAAATTTTTACAAAAGATTTATTGGCAGAACTATTGTCACAAAATTTTCCTAATATTGCACTCTATTTGTCAAAAGTAGTTACCAATCCCACATCCTACCGATAGTACATGGAAAGTACAGTAGCACAAAAACTCGACGCTATCTACAACCTTCAACTCATAGATTCTAGATTAGATGCCATCATCAAAGTAAGAGGAGCCCTCCCTGAAGAGGTTCAAGACCTGGAAGATGAGATAGCAGGCTACGAAACCCGACTCCAGAAATTTCAGAATGATATCAGCACTTTTGAAGAGGATATCAAAAGATTCAAGGAAAACATCAAGGATTCTGAAAAACTGATAAAAAAGTATCAGGATCAGCAGATGAATGTCCGAAACAATCGGGAATACGATGCAATCACCAAGGAACTTGAGCTTCAGGACTTGGAAATCCAGGTTTCTAAGAAGAAAATCGCTGAGACAGGTGTAAAAATCGACCAGAAAACTGCTGATTTGGACGAGCTTTCTGCTTTGATGAAAGACCGTCAGAAAGACTTGGATCTGAAGAAAGAAGAATTGGATACCATTGTTTCCGAAAGTGAATCAGAAGAATCCAAACTGATGGCTGAGCGTGAGAAAGCCCTGAAGAAGGTGGAAGACCGCTTGGCCAAGTCTTACGAAAAGATCCGTGCCAATGCTAAAAACGGACTGGCTGTAGTTATGGTAAAAAGAGGTGCATGTGGCGGTTGCTTCAACACAGTTCCTCCTCAAAGACAGGCTGACATCCGTGAAAAGAAAAAATTGATCGTCTGCGAGCACTGTGGAAGAATCCTTGCCGGTGTAGAAGATGAGATCGAAGAAGAAAGCAAGCCAAAAAGAAGAACAGCGAAAGCTTAATCATAACAACAAAATCCCCGAAACCATCGGGGATTTTTTTTGTCCCCTTTCTTTTGGGAATCTATCATGAGAGCTATTGGTCCGTCAACTTACCAATCGATAGATTGCATTGATTTTTTTGGATAGAATCCAAGATTCACTTCAAACAAATTTGCATTACAGCATATTATATCCTTACTTGAAGGCCATGAGAATACTTATCATTCTGCTTTTTTCAATTTTGACTTCGGCTCCGTGTCTTGCAAAAGACCCGGAGACCAAAACTTTTTTGGTTTTATTCAAAATTGAAGAGCTCAAACAAGCGAAAACTTCGCTTAAGCAGATTGAACAGCAATTTTCTTCTTTTTTCACTACCAAAACATACAGCGGAAATTCGGAACCTGCACTTCTTATCAGTATTCCCAACTGTGATTTTGACGAGTGTTTCTTGGGAGAATTTTTGGTGGATACTGGCAATGAGCAAAAAATGCAATTACAAAAATTAGCTTTTCGCCTTTTTGATTTGACTGAAAATAAAGACCTGCATCAAATCTATATCGCCAAATTCGAAGAGGAGCAATCCCCCAAGAAAAAGCCCCTAAAAACTACTCGCTTGGCTGCCTCAAATCCTTGAGGTGATTCTGATCATTGAACTTTTTAATGGAGAATGATCCATCCTCCAACTGATCCAACAAATAAAGACAGAGATTCGAGTGTCCGAATTGATCCATATATTTCAGATTGTAGTTTAGGATCAGACTCAAAAAAATCCGCATTGCACGCCCATGCATGCAGACAAGGATAGTTTTTCCTGGGCCATTGAGAATAATATCAATGCCTCTTTTCATTCTCTTCGCAACTGTATTTGGACTTTCTCCACCAGCGATGGCATAGTCGAGATTTCCTTGCTGCCATTGGTGCAGCATATGTTGATAGTACTCCCCTTCTTCAGGAGTCATAGGAGTGCCTTCATAATCTCCCCAAGAAATCTCATTGAGTTCGGTCAGAGCCCGAGTGGGAGTACCTCTATCGATAAATGCCTGAATGGACTGCTTGGTTCTGATTAATCCTGTGTGGTAAATCTGATCAAATTCCACATCGGAATAGGCATCAAAAAAAGCCTGGGCTTGGGCACGTCCTGTGGCATTGATCGGAGCGTCAATTCCGCTTCCCTGCACTACCCCTTGAAGGTTAAAATCGGTCTGTCCGTGACGTACTAAGTAAATTTTTTTTCGATCCAAGATTCTTTATTTTTGTCGACACCCCAAATAAACTCGATTTAGCTCAGATTTTAATGATTTTTCTCCAAACACCCTCTCTGGACCACCTGAATCAAACTTCCCGGAACACCTTAGTTCAGCATTTGGGAATAGTATTTACCGCTGTAGGAGAAGACTATTTGGAGGCAACAATGCCCGTCGATGCTCGAACCAAGCAGCCTATGGGATTGTTACACGGTGGGGCAAATGTAGTCTTGGCTGAAACCTTAGGAAGCCTTGCATCCTCCTTGACGATTGACCTGAGCAAAAAGGCTTGTGTGGGATTGGAGGTCAACGCCAATCATCTCCGGTCAGTAAGGGAAGGTCTAGTCAAAGGAATTGCCAAACCCATACACTTGGGTAGGTCCACTCAGGTCTGGGAAATCAGAATTTTGGACGAAAAGGATAAATTGTGCTGCATTAGCCGACTGACGATGGCTATTCTGGATAAAAAATGAGTATCACCGCAACAGGAAATCAAATTTCAAAAGCAGAGGTTTTAAACGCCCTGTTTTTAAAAGGACTGGATTCAGGAGGAGCATTTGCTCTTTGGCGAAAGCCCAAATCAAGTAAGCTGGAATTTATCCAAGACGATCAGTCCGAGCCTATTCGGGTCAATTTGGAATTGGAAAACCTGTCTGCAGGCTTTCTAGTCCACCCTTTTGCAGACCAAGAAGACAAAAAAGCCTACTTCATTCAAGCTAGTCGGTATTTCTCGGTTCACCTGGATTCAGTCTCTTCGGAAATAGAAATACCCGAATGGTTGTCCACAGAATTGGGTGAGGAAGAAAGCAAAATCCGAATTGCAGAATTAATCCGGAACAGAAGTTTTTCCCAGCTTGAACCTGCTGGAGAATGTGACCAAAAAGCTCATTTCCTTGATTTGGTGGAAAAGGGAATCCAGGCTATTGATTCAGGTTTGTTGGAGAAAATCGTTCCGGCCAGAACCCGTCTCATCGATCTGCCTGAAACATTTGACTTAGCCCAAACTTTCACCCGGCTTTTGGAAGCTTATCCAAATTCCTTCGTGAATTTCTTTCATATTCCCGGAGTAGGAACTTGGATCGGTGCTTCTCCTGAGGTATTGATTGAAACCAAGGGGGATCAGTTTTACACCATGTCCTTAGCCGGTACTCAGCCCGCTCGTGGCGAAAACCCGCTTAAATCCGCGGCTTGGACTCAAAAAGAAATCGAGGAACAAGCCATGGTCAGCCGTTACATAGTGGATTGCTTCAAAAAAATCCGCCTGAGAGAGTACGAAGAGCATGGACCTAAGACCGTGCTTGCCGGTAATCTACTCCACCTCAGGTCTGATTTCAGAGTAAACATGAAATCCACCAACTTCCCCAATCTAGGCACGGTGATGCTGGAATTGCTTCATCCTACCTCTGCTGTTTGTGGGATGCCCAGAAAAGAGGCCCATGATTTTCTTCAGACTCATGAGGGTTTTGATCGCTCCTTTTTTGCAGGCTTTCTGGGTCCGGTGAATATTCAGGAGGAAACTTCCATTTACGTCAATTTGAGGACTGCAAATTTGCAAGGGGAAAAGGCAATCCTATTTGCCGGTGCAGGTGTGACTGAAGATTCCGATCCGGAAATGGAATGGGAGGAGACCGAGCTGAAATGCAATATCATTGGTAAATTTCTTCAAAATCCATTCGATTGACCAATCAAGCCATCATCGACTTAGTGGCGATTTGCGCCAAAAAAGGCATTGAGAACGCCATATTATCTCCGGGTTCGCGCTGTGCACCTCTTACCCTCGCTTTTGCCAGACATCCGGAAATCCACGCCCGAACCATCTCTGATGAGCGATCCGCGGCATTTATTGCTCTTGGAATGGCTCAGAAACTCAATCAACCTGTAGTACTCGTCTGTACTTCAGGTTCTGCAGCCCTGAACTACTACCCTGCCATCGCTGAGGCTTATTTTCAGGAAGTACCTTTACTGGTCCTGACTGCTGACCGACCACCAGAATGGATCGATCAATGGGATGGGCAGACCATTTATCAGCAGGAAGTCTATGGCAAGCATGTCAAAAAAAGCTTTCAGTTTCCAGATAGTTTGAATTCCCCTGACCAGATTTGGTACGCTCACCGGAAAGTCAATGAAGCAATCAATCTGGCAAAATCAGGTCCAGCAGGTCCAGTGCATATCAATATTCCGCTACGGGAGCCCTTTTATCCCAAAAAAGGAGAAAGCTTCATTCCTTCTGAAGAATTGCATATTGTCCATCCTCATGTGGCTTGCAAGCAGCTATCCCACGACTCGCTAGAGCAGCTCAAGGCAAAACTTGCTCAGGTCAGCCGGATTATGATTATTCCCGGGCAACAAAAACCCAATCCAAAAATCAAAAAACTGCTCCGGCAGCTGGCTCAACAAAAGAAGGTGGTGACGGTCACAGATACGATATCCAACCTCTCTTTCGAGGAAAGCATCAGCTTTCATGACCATTGGTTGGGAAATGAAAAAATCTCCCAAGGACTTGCCCCTGACTTGATCTTGACCTTTGGCAAATCCCTTATTTCCAAACCTCTGAAGCAGTTTTTGAGAAAAAATCCCCTTTCCCATTGGCATATTCAAGCACACGAAGGGGCTAGAGATCCTTTCCAGCATTTGACCAGACATCTGGATTGCGACCCACTTTACTTTTTGGAGTGGCTATCTGATCATTTGCAGAGTATGGATGAAGGTTATTATTCCAAATGGCAGTCCCTGGAAATCCAAGTCAAAGAAAACCTGTCAGAAATTCTTCAAAACTCAGAATTTGGAGAGTATCAAGCACTGCAACAGGTGATAAGGCATATTCCCGAAAACTCAAAAATCCACTTGGCCAATTCCATGCCGGTACGCTACATGAATTTTCTGGGAAAAATCAATCAGGAAATCATTTGCAATCGAGGCACAAGTGGTATTGACGGAACGAACAGTACCGCGGTGGGCTGTGCTTTCACTACCAAAGAACCTGTCACCATTATCACCGGAGACATGGCTTTCTTCTACGACCGCAATGCCTTTTGGCACAACTATTCCTTGGCCAATCTGCGCATCATTCTTCTGAACAACCATGCAGGGGGGATCTTCAGATTGATTGATGGACCGAAGGAGCAACCTGAATTGGAGGAATTCTTCGAAACTCGTCAGCCCTTAAATGCACAATCTCTTGCCAAGGAGTTTGGATTTGGATATAATTTGGTAACCCAAGCTCAGGAATTGGAAAGCCAAATCAAGGAGCTATTTGCTCCGGGGATGAAGGCCAAAATCCTTGAAATCCAATCAGAAAGTGCTAAAAACGCTGAAATACTTGCTGTAGTCAAAGAAAAAATAAAGCTCCTTGTGGAGGAATAAGTACCTTGATTCTCCCCCTCGGATCGGATTCACTCGCCCAGTCTCCGAAAATGTTGGAAATCAATTGATTTTGAACATATTTGTTCGACCCAAAATAACTTATGAGAACTTGTTTATCCCTGATCTTATATTTACTTCTATTAGGTAATTGTCTCGCCCAATCTCCGGGTTTGCCTTTTTCAAAATACTATTCCACCAACGACTACCAAGGAGGAATCCAGAACTTTTCCTTCACTCAGAATGATCTAGGACTAATTTATGTGGCCAATAATTTTGGGCTTTTGGAATACGACGGGAGTACCTGGAGAAGGTATACCCTTCCTAACAGTACCAAAATCCGGGATGTAGCCATCGATGATTCGGGGACCATTTTTGTAGCAGGTCAGGCACAGTTTGGGTACTTCAGACCCGATGAAAGCGGAAAGCTGAGCTATTTTTCCCTACTGGAAAAATTACCTCAGGATAAGCAAAACTTGGAAGAGATTTGGAAAATTCTCTTTATTCAGGATAAAATCGTCTTCTGCACTTTTGACGAGATCTTTGTTTTCAACAAAAATCTGGAACTAGCCCATATTTTAGACCTTGAGGGTGACTTTGAGAGTTTTCACATAGCAAACAACAATCTGCTTGTAAACCAAAGCGAAAAAGGATTGCTCTATTTGGAAAATGATCAGCTAGTACCTTGGGAAAAGGGGGATTTTTTCAAAGACATGCTAGTGGTAGGCTTTATTTCCCTGACCAAAAACCAGCATCTAGTCTTCACCCGCAACGAAGGCATATTCAGCTTTTCTCCTTCCAAAACCGAACCCTGGAGAGCTAACATTCCGGAGAATATCCAAATCAACACAGTCCATCAGCTGAAAAATGGGAACATCGCCATCGGAAGCCAAAGAAATGGACTTTTTGTCCTGAGTCCGGAGGGAGAAATTCTGCTGGAGATGAATAAGGAAAACGGGCTGAGGAATAATTCTATCCTATCTCTTTTTGAAGATGTCTCTGGCAATCTTTGGGTGGGACACAACAATGGAATTACACTCCTCGAGTTGAGCCTTCCCTTCCGATTGATAGATCAGTTTTCAGGACTTCCAGGCACAGGATATGATGCGTATTTCAAAGAGAATCAGCTTATTTACGGCACCAATTATGGGCTTTTCTCAGAGACTTGGATTGGAAAATCCGGTTCGGGAGTTTCTTCGGTAGCCGGAGGAATCGGACAAGTCTATCAAATAACTGAAATTCAGAATTTCTTGCTCTCAGCCCAAAACGATGGCGCCTTCCAAATCCAAAATGGAAGCGTAAAAGCCATTGATGGGCCCTTGGGAATCTGGAATTTCCAGCCGCTAAAAGATCATCCGAATTTGATTTTGGCGGGGAGTTACAGTGGTTTCCTGCTTTTCGAAATAGAGAATGGGGCTATTCGGTTTTTGAGAAAATTGAAAGGCTTTGATGAGTCCAGTCGGATTTTCGAGCAGGATAGTAACGGAGACATTTGGATGGCTCATGGGTACAAGGGGATCTACAGATTAAGGCTCAACTCTTCGCTGGATTCCCTTGAATTCAAGTTTTATGGCATTGAGTCAGGTCTTCCCACCACCCTTTTGAATAGCGTCTGGAAGCTAAACAATCAGCTGGTCTTCTCTACAGAATATGGACTGTACCGACACAATCCTGAATCGGACAGATTGGAATTGGATCCTAATTTCAAACCTTACTTTGAATATGAATTTTCTGCCACAAGTATGGCCGAAGATCCCTTGGGAAATATCTTTTATCTAGGAGAAAAGGAAGTCGGAGTGCTCGAGCGACAAATCAATGGCTCCTACATCAAAAACAACCAGATTTTCAATAAGATCAAGCCTTTTCTCAATGACGATCTCCAAAATATCTCTCTGATACGCCCCAATGAGGTCCTATTTGCAGCCAATGAAGGCTTCATTTGGTATAAACTGGATAGAAATTACAGCGCACCCAAGGCCTTCCCAACCCTGATTCGTTCGGTTTACCTGACCGGAATAGCTGATTCTCTTATCTGGGAGGGAAAGTATATCGCGGAAGAAGAGAATTCGGTCAAAAAAGTACCCAATATTCCCTACCATAGGGCAAATCTCAGGTTTGAGGCAAGCAATCCCATTCCAAACAATGAAAATACCACCCAATATCAGTTTTGGCTGGAGGGATTGGAGGACGGATTTGGAGAATGGACTACCAAAAGGGATAAGGCCTACACCAATCTCAGGGAGGGCAATTACACTTTCCATGTCCGCAGCAAGGACATCTATAGTCAGATTGGGGAAGAAGACCTGTTTGAGTTCAAGGTTCTGCCTCCTTGGTACAGAAGTCCTCTGGCTTACGTGATTTATTCCATTTTGGGCATCATTGCCTTAGCTTTGGCCTTCAGGTATTTGGACAGAAGAATGAAAAAGGCTGCCGCAAGAATCAAGGCTGCCCAGTCCAAAGTAATCCAGCAGAAAGAAAGTGATCTGAAGGATTCCCAGCGGGAAATAGAGAGATTAAAGACTGAAAAGCTAAGATCTGAGATTCTGGTCAAAAACAAGGAATTGGCATCCACCACCATGCACCTGATCAACAAAAACGGATTTATTGATCAGACCAAAACCCAACTGATGAACATTACCAAGAAGAGCAAGAATCAGGAGGTAAAGGACGAAATCAAAAAAATCATCAACAGCATTGAAAAAAACATAGCGGGAGATAAGGATTGGGAACAGTTTGAAATGCATTTTGACGAGGTACATGGCGACTTCATGAACCGGTTCAAGACCAAATTCCCTGACCTCAGCCCACAGGAAATTAAGCTGAGCGCTTACCTCAGGATGAACCTGTCTTCCAAAGAAATTGCCAATCTGATGAATATCTCGGTAAGGGGAGTGGAAATCGCCCGATATCGCCTGCGCAAAAAAATCCATCTTGAGCGCTCGGATAATCTGCAGGAGTTTATTTTGAAATTTTAAACAGCAGAAAAAGTAGAATCGGGAGAGTTTCCTCTCCCGATTTTTTGGATGAAGTAAATCATCAATCCGAGTTGACCGATTTCGAAGAAGGTCAGCGGCAATAGCCCAAACAGTACTCCCACACCGGAGAAAATCAGAATCCCTGCTATCAATCCCAAGGCTCCAATCACTTGGGTGATACCAAACTTCACTCCTTTGTAAGCAAAATAACTGGCACCCAAGAATGCATACCCGATTCCAAATACTTCCAGCTTGATCCAATAATAATCCTGGATATTCAGCAAGTCAAAATGAAGAGACAAAAAGTCCAGGGTGTACATCACCACATTGAATCCGATCATTACCCAAAGCGCGATTTTTAGAATTCTGTTGGGGAAAAACTTTTCCAGGGCCACCAATCCCCCCAAAAAGCTCACATATGTCAGGAAAGTTGCCAGTTTCACAGCCGTAAATGCCATTTTATTTGCCACAAATCCATCTTCTATCCATTCGTATTCCATTCCGATTTCATAGAAGGCCATGAAAAAATAAATCAGCCCCGCTGCAAAAGCTAAATAAAGGTAAGTGGGTACTTTGACAGGAAAGCTTTCTTCGCTTTCCAATTGGGAGGAATGCTCCACCTCCAAAGCATCCAAAATCGCTTTGATGGTATAGCTTCTTGGGGTCACCTCCCCTGCTTCGATCCGCTGAATCGTTCTTACGTTCAGGTTACATTTTTCGACGAGCTCCTCTTGGGTGAGCCCTTTGGCTTTTCTCCATTCGGAGATCTTCTTGCCTAATTCAGGTTGTTTCATTGTGATAAGTGCGTTTGATTTAACCATGGCAAGTTGATTCAATTGGAAATTCTTTGGCGCGAAAATGGGGCGGAATTAACCCGACATTTGGACGACATTTACTCAAAAATAGGTTTTTTGACCAATTGAAGCCTTTTTTAGGAAATCAAACTCAATACATTTTTCAAAACAGGGTTTCGATTTTCTGGCTTCCAAATTACCGATAGTTCGGTAAACTGAGTTATCACAGGGATTTCCATAAATCGAACAATTAGCTCATAACCCTCTTTCAAAGAAGTAGGCACAATGGCTACTCCCAACCCATTTTCTACCAAGCGAAAAATAGTCAAGGCATGTACTGATTTGTGTTTGATCTTGGGCGTAAAACCGGCTTCACGACAAATCCCCAAAATCTGCTCATAGTAAAAATTGGAATAATCAGATGAGAAAAGGATAAAGGATTCATCGGAAAACTGACCTACACTTTTGAATTGTTCGGACTGAATGGGATGGTCCTTAGGAACGACCAAAGAAAAGGTGTCCCTGAAAATCGCTTTCATCTCCAAATCCTCAGGCACTGAAGCCAGGCGGACAAATCCCAAGTCCAATTTGTCCTTTTGGATCATTTCCACTTGGGTCTGATTGCTCAGTTCCTCAAGACTTGTGGTGATTTTTGGAAAATTCGAGCTGAGCTTTTTCAACAAATTCGGAAGTACCTGATTAGATGCCGAACCCAAAAAACCAATTCTCAACTCCCCTTCTCTTCCGGCAGCAATTTCTGATAGCTGCTGCTTGGTTGTCTCCAAATGGTTCAGCACAAAATCTACTTCCTCTTTCAGAAAAGCACCGGAGGCGGTCAATTCCACGTGTTTTTTGTCCCGCTCAAAAAGCTGCACACCCAATTCCTCCTCCAATTGCTTGATCTGCCGACTTAGTCCGGGCTGGGAAATAAAAAGTCGTTCCGCGGCCTTTCGGTAATTCAATTCCTCGGCCACTGCTTGGAAATAACTCAGATGCCTTAATTCCATTGATGCTTTTAAATTATCAGTAATTGACAAAATTAGTATCAAAAAGCATCAAACCAAAGGAGTAATTTTACATAACCCTTGAGGTCTTGGAGATAACCTTTGAGGTCTTCAAGACCTCGAAGGTTTGAGTCATTAAAATTTTGAACATCTATTCAAAGAGGCTGTCTCATAAATCGTTTCGTTGTCAGCCTGACCCTTCGATTTCGAGACTCCCGTCTCTCAAGTGCTCAGGGTGACAGGAGTCGAAGGCCGTTTCCAGCTCTCTGGACGACATTTCGACTTCGCTCAATGTGACAAACTTTAATTTTGAGACAACCTCTATTAAGGCCATGAAAACCTTTCATTACGGACAAGACAAACTCACCGCTTCCCAAGCACTTGGATTGGCATCAGGCGTAATCCAAGGAGTATTCAGCCCAGAAACCATCCAAAAAATCCATGATTCTGCTCAGGCAGTAGAAAAAATAGCCCAAGGAGAAGCCATTGTCTATGGTATCAATACCGGTTTTGGGCCGCTATGCACCAGTAAAATCTCAGCTGCGGATACCCGTACCCTTCAGGAAAACCTGCTGAAAAGCCATGCTGTGGGAGTGGGCGAACCCGTGGACTTGGAAATCTCCAAACTGATGATGGTATTGAAAATCCATGCCTTGTCTCAGGGATTTTCAGGAATTCGATGGGAAACCGTGGAAAGAATCCATTGGATGCTGGAGAATGATATCGTGCCTTTGGTTCCTATTCAAGGTTCGGTCGGCGCTTCAGGAGATTTGGCACCGCTTTCCCATTTGTTTTTGCCCTTGATTGGTCTGGGAAAAGTATCCTATCAGGGTTCAATCCAAAAGTCTGGAGCAGTGCTGGAGCAATTGCGTAAAAAGCCCCTTCACCTGGGACCCAAGGAAGGTCTAGCTCTGATCAACGGCACTCAATTTATGGCTGCTCACGGGGTGAAAGTGGTCCAAAAGCTTCATAACCTTCTGACGCATGCCAGCATCACCGGTGCGATGATGATCGAAGGATTGATGGGTTCGGTTAAACCTTTTTCAGCCGACTTGCATCAACTCCGGCCTTACTCTGGAAGCCGGCACGTGGCACAAACCATTCTAAATCTGTTGAAAGACTCCGAAATTGTCGCTTCCCATTTGCATTGTGCAAGAGTGCAGGACCCCTACTCTCTCAGATGTATGCCACAGGTTCATGGGGCGAGTTGGAATGCCTATCTCCATCTCAAGGAAATCCTGGAAACAGAAATCAACTCTGTGACTGATAACCCGGTGGTATTTGACGAAACCCATACCATTTCCGGAGGGCATTTTCACGGTCAACCCATCGCATTGCCCTTGGATTATGCGACCTTGGCCGCCTCTGAAATCGGAAATATTTCAGACCGGAGGATCTACCTTTCTATCGAAGGAGATACACCCGGTGTTCCCAAGCTGTTGCTTAAGGAAACCGGGCTCAACTCCGGTTTGATGATTCCACAATACACCACAGCAGCCTTAGCTTCTGAAAACAAAGGACTTTGCTTTCCCGCTTCGGCTGACTCTATTCCCACTTCCCTAGGTCAGGAAGACCATGTCAGCATGGGAAGCATAGGAGCGAGAAAAGCATTGAGAGTGATTGAAAACGTGGAAAAAATCCTGGGCATAGAGCTGTTCTATGCCGCACAGGCAATGGATTATCATGCACCCATGAAGTCCGGGAAAATCATGACCGCCATATACGAGCGGGTTAGGCAAAGTATAGCACCAGTAGTTTCTGACCGGATCATGTACGAGGATATGGAGACAGCCATTGAATTGGTAAAGAGTGGAGAGCTAGTGAGCCTAGCCAAAAAGGTGGCCGATCAGGAAGGATTGGCATTCGAAACGGAATGGAGTGAGATTTTTATCTATTAAAATCTCCCACAGATTGACACAGAAAAAGACTCAGATCTTCACGGATTTTAAATCTGTGGCTATCTGTGGTTTTTTCTGAGAAAATCTGTGGGAAACAAAAACATGAAAAAACAAAAACTAATCGGCCCAATCGTCCAAGTTCTAACCTTGGATCATATTCCATTAAAAGGAGCTTTGAAAGATGATCAACTGGAGATCATTGAACATGCTGGAATCCTCGTAGAAGATGAAAAAATCCTTCAGGTTGGACCATGGGAGAAGCTTATCAAAGATTTTCCAAAAGCAGAAATCAATGAATTAAAAGGAGATTTTGTGGCAATGCCCGGTATGGTGGATTGCCATACCCATATTTGCTTTGGAGGCTCTAGGGCCAAGGATTTTGCGATGCGCAATGCCGGAAAGACCTATTTGGAAATCGCCCAAGCCGGAGGAGGAATCTGGGATACAGTCACTCAAACCCGCAATCTCAATCCATCCCAATTGGCTCATATCACGGCAACTCATGCCAATCGCCATCTTTCCGAGGGCGTGACCACTATCGAAGTGAAAAGCGGTTACGGGCTTTCGGTGGAAGAAGAACTGAAAATGCTCAATGCTATTCAGGAGGCAAAAAATCTGACATCAACTGATTTGATTCCGACCTGTTTAGCTGCCCACATGAAACCCAAGGATTTTTCAGGATCCAATTCGGAGTATTTGCAAATGATTTCAGAGGAACTTTTTCCCATTCTGAAAAAAGAAAATCTCACTCATCGCATAGATGCTTTTGTGGAAAAAAGTGCCTTTTCACCGGAGGAAATCAAACCCTATTTTCAAAAAGCCAAGGACTTGGGATTTGATCTCACCGTCCATGCAGATCAGTTTACGGTGGGGGGTTCGAGAGTAGCTGTGGATTTGGATGCTTTGTCGGCAGACCATTTGGAAGCTTCAGGCGAGGCAGAAATCCACTATTTGGCCAAATCAAACACTATTTCAGTTGCTTTACCCGGTGCATCGTTGGGATTGGGATGTGCCTTCACTCCTGCCCGCAAGATTCTGGATCAGGGCGGGGCATTGGCTATTGCCTCCGACTGGAATCCGGGTTCGGCACCGATGGGAGACTTACTCGCGCAGGCCTCCATCCTGGCAACTTTCGAAAAATTAAGTACGGCAGAAGTTTTTGCAGGGACCACCTTTCGGGCAGCAGCCGCTCTTGGCTTATCCGACCGGGGAAGACTGACCCCTGGTCAATTGGCAGACTTTATCCTTTTTCCCACCAAAGATTATCGGGAAATTCTCTACCATCAAGGCAAGATGAAGCCGGTGGAAGTGTGGAAGTCAGGAAGTAAGGAGGATAGGAAGATGGGAGGTATGGATGCTTTGAAGTTCGGTGTCAGATGACCGATGTCATAGGAGAATCATAATTAAAAATGGCCTCCAATTCTGACTTTAAGGACCAAAAAGGGTCATAAATCGTAATTCAAAAACCGCAGATCGAATGAATTTTCAAGAACAAATCATACAAGGAATCCCTTCCACCCTTCCTCCCAAAAAGGAAAGAAATCAGGCTATCTCCCATGCACCCAAGCGAAAGGATTTCCTGACTGTTGAGGAGAAAAAGCTTGCTCTGCGCAATGCCCTCCGCTATTTCCCGAAGGAATGGCATCAGGAATTGGCGGGTGAATTTTTGGAAGAATTGAAAAACTACGGTCGGATCTACATGTATCGCTTCATGCCGGATTACGAAATGTATGCCCGACCGATTTCAGAATATCCTGCCAAATCCAAACAGGCCGCTGCAATCATGCTGATGATCCAAAACAATCTTGATCCTGCCGTGGCTCAGCATCCTGAGGAACTCATCACCTATGGTGGAAATGGAGCTGTTTTTCAAAATTGGGCTCAGTACCTGCTCACGATGAAATACCTGGCGGAGATGAGCGATGAGCAAACTCTTCATATGTATTCGGGTCATCCCATGGGCCTTTTTCCCTCCTCTTCGGAGGCACCTCGGGTCATTGTGACCAATGGCATGATGATTCCCAACTACTCCAAACCGGACGATTGGGAACGCTTCAATGCATTGGGAGTCACCCAATACGGACAAATGACCGCCGGATCCTACATGTACATCGGTCCTCAGGGAATCGTCCATGGCACCACCATCACGGTGATGAATGCCTTCCGGAAAAAACTGGGGACAGGACAGTCTTCCCGGGGGAAACTCTTTCTCACAGCCGGTTTGGGAGGAATGAGCGGTGCCCAACCCAAGGCTGGAAATATTGCCGGCTGTGTGACAGTCTGCGCTGAGGTAAATCCGGCAGCTGCCAAAAAGCGTCACGAACAAGGCTGGGTAGATGAACTGATTGAAGATTTGGATCTCTTGGTCGCAAGAGTAGTAAAAGCAAAAATGGCCAAAGAGGTAGTTTCTATCGCCTATTTGGGCAATGTGGTAGAAGTTTGGGAACGGTTTGATCAGGAAAACATCTTTGTTGAACTTGGGTCAGATCAGACCTCGTTGCACAATCCTTGGGCAGGTGGATATTATCCTGTGGGCTTTTCTTTTGAAGAATCCAATCGCCTGATGGCTGAAGATCCTGAATCATTCAAACTGGCAGTTCAGGAATCTCTTCGGCGTCAAGCTTCTGCAATTAATCGGCATGCGGCAAAGGGAACTTACTTTTTTGACTATGGAAATGCCTTTTTATTGGAAGCATCCCGGGCAGGTGCTGAAGTGATGGTTGAAAACGGCATCGATTTCCGCTATCCAAGCTATGTTCAGGATATTTTGGGGCCGATGTGTTTTGACTATGGATTTGGTCCTTTTCGATGGGTTTGCACCTCAGGAAAGACGGAAGATCTGCGAAAAAGTGATCAGATAGCCGCTAAAGTATTGAAGGAAATCAAGAAAACTGCACCCGAATCCATTCAGCAACAGATGCAGGACAACATCACCTGGATTGAGGAAGCTGAGAAAAACAAGCTGGTGGTGGGTTCGCAAGCTAGAATTCTCTATGCAGATGCTGAAGGGCGAGCGAAAATTGCCGAGGCTTTCAACAAGGCCATAACAGAAGGTGAAATCTCTGCTCCGATTGTCCTCGGTCGAGATCATCATGATGTAAGCGGGACAGATTCACCTTATCGGGAAACCAGTAATATCTATGACGGAAGCCGATTTACAGCCGATATGGCCATTCACAACGTGATTGGAGACAGCTTCAGAGGTGCAACTTGGGTATCCATTCACAATGGTGGCGGAGTCGGATGGGGAGAGGTAATCAATGGAGGCTTTGGATTGGTCTTAGACGGTAGTGAGGAAGCCGAAAGACGGTTAAAATCCATGCTTTTCTATGATGTGAACAATGGGATTGCCCGAAGAGCTTGGGCTAGAAATGAAGGTTCTTTGGAAGCTATTCAGCGGGAAATGGATCGAACTCCTGGCTTAAAAGTGACAGTACCTAATTTGGTGGATGATGAAGTATTGGGAAACCTAATCCCTTAAAATCCAACTTTCCCAAAGTTCGGAGCTTTGGAATAGATTACTTCCAAATATCAACTTTCTTCAAAAATCTCTTCTAAATCCAATTCAAATCCGGGTAGTGCCGTCGAGGTCACTTTTTGCCCAGTGGTGAAAAGCCTCGAGGGCTGATATACTCCATCCACCAAGACATTGATTTGGAGGGTGTTTTCCACAGGATGAATGATCCAGTATTCCTTGACGCCAAATTCTTGATAGAGATCGTACTTGTTTTGAAGTTCTACTTGGTTATTGCTTGGAGATAAAATTTCCACAATCAAATCCGGGGCACCTAGGCAGCCTTTTTCATCCAGTTTATTAGGGTCACAAATCACTGAAATATCCGGTTGGACCACGGAATCAATGGTTTTATAATCAGGATCTTTTGATAATCTAACATCAAAAGGGGCTGCATAAACTTTGCATTTCTGACCCACTAAATAATTTCCAAAAATTCTGGATAAAGTCATCGAGACAGCTTGATGTCTTCTATTCGGTGCAGCTGCCTTTTTAAAAACTTTGCCTTTAATTAACTCCACGATTTCCTCAAAATTCCATGTCAAGTAATCGGCATAGGTATATCCGGAAAAAGCAGCATCAGGCTCTTTAAATGCTGCCAAATCAATATTCTCTTTTTCAGGAACTCGGTAAGGCTTCATGACTATCCCATTATGGTCAACGAAATTAACAAACAAGTTTTCTTAAGTTAGAGTAAATAATACAAGACTCAAATCGAAAGCCTATGAATCTTCACCAAAACCCCTCTCCTTATCATTGGTCAGGCCGCAAATCCGATCAATTGGATTATTGGCATCAAGCCGTTCAGTCAATTTCTAATCTAAATTTGGCTCAAGGATCTGAAAAGAAAGTTGGAATACTTGGCTATGCCGGAGAAGAAGGGGTAATCCGAAATCAGGGTAGATTGGGAACTTTAGAAGGCCCTGCAGCAATCCGAAAAATGCTGGGTTCGGTCGCCTATCACCTTCCTGAAAATCTCCCCTTGCTGGATTATGGAGATATTTTTACTCTTAATCAGGACCTCGAAGCTTCCCATGATGCCATTTCCAAAATCACTTTTGATTTACTCAAAAGCAATCACTTCCCAGTTCTGCTCGGTGGGGGTCATGATTTGGCTTTTGCTCATGGTCGGGCGGTCCAACAATTCATCTCCGAAAAAGGAGAAAAACTGGGGATTATCAATCTGGATGCACATTTTGACTTGAGGCCATTGGTGGCAGGAAAAGCCCACTCGGGTTCTCCTTTCCTTCAGCTTGCGCAGGAATTCCCAAACAATTTCCACTACCTCGCCTTGGGCATTCAGCGTGCTGCAAACCCCAACTCTCTTTTCCAGACGGCAGAAAAACTACAGGCAAAATACCTCGTCATGGAAGATTTCCGATTAAACAATTGGGAATACATCGAGGAGCAGATCATCTGGTTTTTGGACTCAGTGAACAAGGTCTATCTCAGTATTGATTTGGATGGATTTTCCTCTGCGTTTGCCCCGGGAGTTTCGGCACCTTCACCCATGGGTTTTGATCCTCAGATCGCTTTCAAAGTATTTGAACTCATAGCTTCAAGCAAAAAAATGATCAGTCTGGATGTGGTCGAACTCAATCCCAAATTCGATCAGGATAATGCAACAGCAAGGCTGGCTGCACGGGCAATTGAGTATATTTTAAGAAAGGTTTTTGGGTAAAAGTAAAAGTTCTGCTTCTGGAGAAGCAGGACAGCAATCATAAAAAAAGAGGCTGAATTTTTAGAAATCAGCCTCTTTTTTACTTCAATTGAATTAAGGTATCCATTTGATATTCTTGAAATTAGGCTTTCTCTTTTCAAGAAAAGCATTTCGACCTTCTTTGGCCTCTTCAGTCATGTAGGCAAGTCGGGTAGCCTCTCCTGCAAAGACCTGTTGTCCGACCATTCCGTCGTCGGTCAGGTTCATCGCAAACTTCAGCATCTTGATCGAAGTCGGTGATTTGGCCAGGATTTCCTGGGCCCATTCGTAGGCAGTATCTTCCAATTCGGCATGAGGAATGACCGCATTAACCATACCCATATCCAAGGCATCCTGGGCAGAATAATTTCTACCCAAAAAGAATATCTCTCTCGCCTTTTTCTGCCCTACCATTTTGGCCAAATAAGCAGAACCATATCCCCCATCAAAGCTCGTTACGTCCGCATCAGTTTGCTTGAAAATCGCATGCTCCTTACTTGCCAAAGTCAGGTCACACACCACATGCAAGCTGTGTCCTCCACCTACTGCCCAACCGGGCACAACAGCGATGACCACCTTTGGCATAAAGCGAATCAGACGCTGAACTTCCAAAATATTGAGCCGGTGATATCCGTCATCTCCCACATAGCCCTGATGTCCGCGAGCCCGCTGATCGCCGCCCGAACAGAAAGCCCAGCCCCCGTCTTTCGGCGAAGGACCCTCACCTGAGAGCAAAATCACTCCGATAGAGGTATCTTCTTGGGCGTCATAGAATGCGTCGTACAACTCAGCCGTGGTTTTGGGACGGAACGCATTGCGGACTTCGGGTCGGTTAAAGGCAATTCGGGCTACTCCATTGCACTTTTTGTAGGTGATATCTTCGTATTCTTTGGCAGTAATCCAGTTGATCATGATCGTTTGGTTTAAAAATCACATTTTTGTGCAAGTTAACCCTCTCCCCCGGAATTTGTTACCTGTTTATCCGCTTTCTGAATAGCCTTTGCATTATGTTCCAATTGCATTTTGAAAATCAAGTTTTCTCCAAAATCGATGATTTTGAAAGGACTACGCCAGATTTTCCGGTCTTCGCAAAGGCAGCTTTTGCATTCTGCAGGGCATGGTTAGCCGGAGAGCAGACCTTTTCCCAAGCTACCTCAGGCTCTACCGGTACACCCAAGCAAATCACCGTTTCCAGGCAACAAATGGAAGCCAGCGCCAAAGCCACAGGTGCCTTTTTTAAAACTGACTCCAGGTCAAATCTTCTCTGCTGCTTAAATCCTGCCTATATAGCAGGCAAAATGATGCTGGTCAGGGCTATGGTTTGGGATTGCGAAGTGATCCTCACCGAACCAAGTGCTAATCCACTCCAACAAATTGACCTAGAGATTGACTTTATCGCGATGGTTCCTCTGCAGGTTCAGGCCTGCGTGGATGATGATAAAAGTTGTCAAAAACTCAAGAAAATCAATCATCTGATCATCGGTGGAGCCCCAATCTCAGCCAAGCTCAAATTCAGTTTGATTGAAACCGGGATTCAGGCCTGGCAAACGTTTGGAATGACCGAAACTGTTTCACATATCGCTTTGGCCCCAATTACTTCTCATGAATTGATTTATCAGGTTTTGCCCGGTGTTCAATTTGGTCAGGACAGCCGAGGGGCTTTATGGATCAAATCCGAAATGAGCGGTCCTGAACCAATTCAGACCAATGACCTTATTGAACCTCGGTCAGATTCTTCATTTGTCTGGCTGGGAAGAGATGATTTCGTCATCAACAGCGGAGGGATTAAAATTCATCCTGAGCTCTTGGAAGCCAAGATTGAACCCCTACTTCAACTTTACTTTCCGGATTCTCTTTTTTTCATTTTTGGAGAAAAAGATGAAAAACTGGGCGAAAAAGTGATGCTTCTTATCGAATCAAAGTCTGGAGAAGAAAAGCAGGCAGGAGAATTGCAGAATACATTGAAAGCTAGCCTGGAAAAATACGAAGTGCCTAAGGGGATTTACTTTCTGCCTTCATTTCTAATGACTCCAAGCGGAAAGATCAACCGAGCCCAGACCCAATCATTAGTATGAAAAAATACCTCCTATTTCTACTTATAAGTTGCCTTACTTTCTTTGCACAAGCTCAGGAAAAGCCTGTTTTGGAGGTAGAAATCCAAGAAGCCAAAACCAATTCCGGGATGATCCGCATTTTGATTTTTAAGCTTCCTGATGGATTTCCGGATGATATGGATAAAGCCTTGCGCTCTTTTTCCATTCCTTCTACCCTACCAACAAGCAAGTTGATTATTGAGGATTTGGAGCCGGGAATCTATGCGATTTCTATCATTCATGATGAAAACCTAAACGGAAAACTAGATACCAATCCGGTGGGATACCCTACAGAGAAGTTTGGATTTTCAAATAATCCCAAAATCTACTTTGGTCCCCCATCTTTTGATAAGGCTGCCTTCAGCTTGGAAAGAGGGAAAAAGACAATTCAAATCCGATTGAAATAAGTGATTCCTTTCAGGAGGTCTAAGCCTAGATATTCCCCTCATTTTTGGGATTTTCTCATCAATTCCTCGAAAAGCCCTACTTTTGGCAAAAAATTAAAGGCATGAGCTCTTCTAAAAACTCCCTCACCGGTTTGATTCTGGAATACGATTCAGGACTGGTTCCACCACCTTACAGTCATGTGTTCCGATTGGCTTTGGATTGGAAAAAAGGAAACTTGGAAGTACAGCTTGACCTACACTACACCGAGCGGGAGGAGCTTTCCGAAGAGGAAATTTTGGATGAGGGATTTACTCTCAACGATGATTACAGATATCAAGGACCTTTGGACCAAGTCTGGATTCAACCGATTCAGGAATTGTATTCCGGCAGCAAGTGGACCAGCAAGGATATAGAAGATGGTGGAATCTCCCTGACTCCTCAGGCCCAGGGGAAAGATGAGGGGGTAAAAATCCCCTCCAATCAAGAGGAATGGCAACTAATGGCCCAAGACCTCATTCAGGCCATTTACGAGACAGTCAAAAAGGAAGCCCCACTTCAGATTCATTTTCGAAAAGTCGACTCAGAAAAGACCTTGGATTGCAGCCTGACAGTTCAATTTTCCCACAGGCAGGTAATTTTTGATCAGGGCGGAAAAACCCGAAATCTCAATTGGGAATATGCCATCCAACTGATGAAGTTGATTTTCACCCCAGACTATCATTACGAAATGGCCAAGGAAACTCCCGGAACGAAAAGTGGGACTTACATTGATTGCGGAGACGGCTACTGGCACGAATTGGGCAAAGGAGTAGTCAATATTGACCCTTCATTTGATGCTGTCGGCAAAATCAAAAACAGGCTTGATGAACTGATCGATTCCTGATTTGGAATTTCCCTAGAAAAGGAATGGTCTTCCTAATCCTATCCCGTGATCTTTTTCAGGTCTGAGTGGATGTCCTGAATCATTTTCCCCAAATCTTCCAGAGTAAGCGGATTTTTCTTGTCTCCTGGATTGGGAAAATCTGTGCTGATAAAGGCTTTGGCCTCCCAAACTTCCAATACATCTTCCCCTTTGACTTCATAGGGCTTGTAATGCTCATTGTCCGATACCAGGAAGAGTTTGCCGTTTTCTGCCAGGTAGTTAAATACCCGCTTATAAACCACACCCTCAGTTTGGGTGACCAAAATATAGGTTTTCCCGCTTTTGATCTGAGTAAGCTGATCCAAATACGCTCCGATCACGATGGTGCCCGGAATCAAAGGAAGCATGGAGTCTCCGGCCAGTTCGAATGCTCGGTAGGTAGCTTGTCTGGATAAATTGGGCAGATGAAACTGCGGCAAAGTCTCCATGTATTCAGGGTCTGCAAATCCGTTAAGATAGCCTGCAGAGGCCTTTTGACCCACCAGAGTAATGTTTTCCAGATCATTCTCATCGGTCGCAATGGTGAGAATATTCAACTTTCGCTTTTGAAGTGCCTTGCGTCCCAGTCTCTCGATATCATGCTCGATCAACTCCTCCAGACCGACTTCAAGTAGATCGCTGATCTTTAGCAAGGTGGCTAATTTCGGTTCGGAACGCCCGTCTTCATAGGCAGAGATCATCGTTCGCTGCACATCTAGCTGATCCGCGAGGTCACTTTGAGTGATTCCTTTGACTTTGCGGAGATATCGGAGGTTAGAGGCTAAGTAGCTCATGCGGAAAAGAGATAAAAGTTAGGGTCTTCTTCCATGGGAGCAACAGGGAAAAAAGGATTCAAATTCCCCATTTTCTCCTTTCTGCTTTCCAACTTGGCCTTGATCTGTTCGATGATTTCTCCGACTGGCTTAGGCTCTTTCACCAAAAGATAGCCATACTGCGGCCTTTGCTCATCCTCCACAAAAAACTTGACCTGATGATTACCGGAGGCAAGTGCCTTGGATGTGATTCTGATTTTGTCTACTGCTTCCATAGCTCATTGATTTACATGGGCCAATTTAGCAAATGTTGTTTTTATAAACATTATAATGATGTAAAAATCAACATTTTTCTCTGACAAAAACTGTCATTTTTCATTCTTCCCTATAAACCGCTGATTTTCAGGTTAGCACAGGATAGTTTTGCTTTTTTTCCATGACTGGTTGCTACTCATTTTACCATTCGACCGCTCAGCCAATAAATGAATCGATATGAAACCTTTGTCCGGTTATTTTGTAAGTAAATAGTGTGTATTGTCACCTAAAGAGACAATACATCCGAGTAAACTCAAACCAACCATGAAGTATTTCTACCTTTTATTTTTCCTATTTGGGCTTTCTTTCCATGCTTCTTCCCAGAATTACACCGTGAAGGGAAGGGTATTGGAATACGGAAAATCCGAGCCTGTGCCTTATGCAAATATCCTTTTACTATCTGTTTCCGACTCTTCACAGGTAACAGGTACGATATCAGAGATCGATGGGGAATTTGAACTGAACAATATCCGTGAAGGCGAATACCTTTTTAAAATTCAATATCTAGGCTACCAGGATTACTTTAAAACTATTTCTCTGAGAAGTAATCTGGACTTGGGAGCTATCAGTATTAGAGAAGAAGCAACAGCTCTGGGAGAAGTAGTAGTCGCTGCCAGAAGATCAACCGGAACCCAGCGAAGTGACACTACCATGTACAATGCTGACGCTTTCAAGACCATGAAAGACGCCAGTGCTCAGGTTTTGATTGAAAAACTACCGGGCGTGGTCTCAGAAGGTGGCGTTTTGCAGGCTCAAGGAGAGGCTATCGCCCAGATTTTGGTAGATGGGAAGCCCTTCTTCGGCAATGATGTGCAATCTGCTCTTCAAAATCTCCCCGCTGAAGTCATTCAGAGCATCGAGATTTTCGACCAAAAAAGCGAGAAGGCCCAGTTGAGTGGCTTTGATGATGGAGAAAGATTGAAAACCATCAATATCATCACCAAGCCTAACCGCAGAAAAGGACAATTCGGCAAAATGACTGCAGGTTATGGTACCGATGACCGCTATTTGGTTGGTGCCAGTGTCAATGCTTTCAATGAAGACCAAAGATTCACCTTCACTGGTTTGTCCAATAATGTCAACCTGCTCAATTATTCCAGTGATGCCAACACTCAGTCCGATGGACGACCTCAGGAAGGTATCGTGACGACGAACATCCTCGGGATGAACTACACGGACCTTTGGGGAGAAAAGATCAAGGTAACAGGGAGCTACCAATACTCCAACAGAGAAAATGTGGGGATTATTTCCCGGTTTCGAGACTTTGTCACCACAGATGGATCTGATCAGGAATACTCGGAGGTTTCCCGTGATGTAAGGGTAAATAATGAACATCAAGCTGACTTACGCTTGGACTACAATCCGGATGAGAAAAACAGGATTCTTTACATCCCAAGGCTTAGAGCAAGATTTGAAACGGAAAACTCCGGCTTCTTTGGCGAGACCACCAATGGTCAGAATCTTATAAACCAGGTGGAAAACGCCAGAATTGGCGACTATTCCGAATTTGATTTCTTTAATCGCTTACTCTACAGCCACAAATTCAATAAACCCGGAAGGACTGTAACATTGCGAACATTCTATCACCGAGGCTGGGACAACGATGAAGCCGAGAGAACAGCAAGAAACACCTACTTTGAAGAATCAGGGGAACGAGTTGAGCAAATTGATCAGCTTACCACCCGTGACCGGGTAGGCAACCGATGGGAAGTTGGGCTTTCCTTTACCGAGGCACTCAGTGAAAAGAGCCAAATCGAAATTGAATATGAGGTAGGCAACAGAGACAACGATTCTGAGCAATTGATCTTCAACGTGGAAGGCGGTGACTTTGAGACAGGCATCATGATGTTGGACACTGCATTAAGTAATGTCTTTCAAAGTGATTATCTCACCCAGGAGTTTGAGCTAGGCTATCAATACACCACTGAGAATTTCAAAATGCAATCCGAGGTCCAATACCAAAACGCGGATTTGGACAATTCTCAGGAATTCCCTCAACCTTTTGCCTTGCAGAGAAACTTTAAAGCTATCCTGCCTACCGTGAGGATGGAATACAAGTTTTCTCCAACCACCAATATCCAACTGGACTACGACACGCGCACAGCCGAACCTCAAGTGAGGCAGCTGCAGCCGGTAATTGACAATTCCAACCCTCTTCAATTGAGAACCGGTAATCCGGACCTGGATCAATCTTACAGCCATCAATTCCGTGTTCGATTCAGAAGTCAAAATCCCGACACGGATAAAAGTTGGTTCTTATTCGCCAGCTCTTCCCTGGTCAATAACTTCATCTCCAACAGTACTTTTATCGCAGATGAACCCACGGAAATCCAGGATGGTATCATTCTGGAAAAAGGCTCCCAATTAAATAGTCCTGTCAACCTGGATGGATATTGGGACATGAGAACCTGGCTAAGCTACGGTATGCCTCTGGATTTTATTAAGTCCAAGCTCAACCTCAATCTGGGAGGTGGAGTGACCCGACGACCTGGTCAGGTCAATGACCAAATCGGATTCAATAACTCCCAGCGAATCAGCACCGGATTCTCTATCAATAGCAGCATCAGCGATCAGGTTGACTTCAATATCTGGTCAAGATCTTCTTTCAACCGAGTGGAAAACACGCTCAACTCCAATCTCAATGACCGCTTTTTCCAACAGCGATTCCGGGTCAATTTCAACTGGATCATCTGGGAAGGATTTATCTATCGACTTGACCTGAACCATCAGATCAACTCTGGACTTTCCGAAGGTTTTGACAACAATTTCTCTCTTATCAATATGAGCATTGGGAAGAAAATCTTCCAAAACCAACGAGGAGAAATCAGCATCATGGTTTATGACTTATTGGGTCAAAATGCCAATGTCCGAAGAAATATAACGGAGACATTTATTGAGGATATCCAGACCAATGTACTCCAGCGCTACTTCATGTTGTCCTTTACCTACAATTTGCGCCGCTTCAGCAAGGGAATGGATATGGACGACTACAACGAACTGATCAATACCGGTGACTCTGCGGGAGGTGGCAGAGGAGGAAGAATGTCAGATATCTAAATCAGAAACATTTCAGGTTGAGCATAAAAAAAGCTGAAGGATATCACGCCTCCAGCTTTTTTGATTTCAACAGGTCTGGGCTCTGTAGTTGACTATAGAAATTCAAGGCATCAACTTCCAGGGATGGTAAACGAAAGAGCTACACCTATGGAACTTCCTGAAAGCACCTCGCTATTGGGCAAAGTATACTTGATAGAAGTATAAGTAAGTGCTATCCACTTGTATCCAAATTCAAATCTTGCACCTAAATTACTTGTCATATCCGCATCGGGCACAAATCCGTCTCCTTTGAACCGGACAGATTGATGGGTGGTGATCCCTGCTCCAAACCGGAAATTCTCATTGATTTTGTAGAAAGGCATGAGATACATGGGAAGTCGGGTAAATCGAATATTGGCATCATCAGCTGCAGTGGTATTGTATTTCCAGCCGATCCCGCCTCGGAGCATCAGCTGCTTGATTTTTGGAAAATCAAGTTGGCCACCCACCGACAAAAAGCCTCCCTGACCAGCCCTCATGACCTGATCTTCTCCATTGGTGAAAAAGACCTGAAGAAGTTCGTCGCCTCCATATTCCAGGCCACCTTCCAAAAGGAGTTTGGCTCGGACCCCAGGAGTTTTTTCTTGGGCAACAAGAGATAGGCACATCATGAGACTAGCACTCAGGATGAATACTGTTTTTTTAAACATAGGAAATGAAATAAGGGGTTTAGGGTAAGGTCGATGCCTTTTTTTAAGAATCCCTGATGAAAAGTATCTGTAGAAAAGGGGTTTGACCTAGGAAATATCGGGAGGAAAAAAATCACTTTTTAAGAATCGAAAAAAATATTTTTTAGCGAAAATCCAGTCGGGTTCAGAACAAAAAAACGCGATCCTTTTGGGATCGCGTTTTGCAAGAATCAATTGAATTTTAAGCTTAAAAGATTACCTGAATTTCCCTTTCAACTGGGCTAACTTATCAGCCATAGAAGGCTCTCTGCTTGGTTCTTTGGCCTTTTGAGGAGCTTTTGAAGGACTCTTGCAACGCTCCGCAAAAGGGTCGGACTTCATACTCAAACCAATTCGCTTTCGGGGTATATCTACCTCCAACACGGTCACTTGCACTTTTTGGGCTACGGACACGATCTCGTTGGGATCTTTGACAAAGCGATCTGCCAAATGACTCAAATGGACCAATCCATCCTGATGCACTCCAATATCCACAAAGGCCCCAAAGGCGGTGATGTTGGTGACTATTCCAGGCAGCTTCATCCCTGTCTTCAAATCAGCCATGGAATTGACTCCTTCCTGGAACTGGAACACTTCAAAAGTCTCGCGTGGATCTCTTCCCGGCTTGGCCAATTCCTCCAAAATATCCTGCAATGTGGGAAGACCGACAGTCTCGGACACGTAGTTTTTAAGGACAATTTTATTCCTCAATTCCTCCGAACTCATCAAATCCGAAACAGAGGCTTTCAGGTCTTGGGCCATTTTCTCAACCAATTCATAGCGCTCCGGGTGCACGGCTGAGCGATCGAGAGGATGCTTGGCATTCTGGATTCGGAGGAAGCCTGCTGCTTGTTCAAAGGCCTTTTCGCCCAATCGGGGCACTTTTTTGAGTTGGGTGCGGCTGGTAAAGGGTCCGTATTCGGTTCGGAAATCGACAATATTTTGAGCCAACACCGGCCCCAAACCAGATACATAAGTGAGGAGTTCTTTGGAAGCGGTATTCACCTCCACTCCCACTCCATTCACAGCAGACATCACCGTGTCATCTAGGGCATTTTTGAGCGCATTTTGATCCACATCGTGCTGATATTGCCCCACTCCGATGGATTTGGGGTCAATTTTCACCAATTCCGCCAAAGGGTCCATCAATCTTCTGCCGATAGAAACTGCTCCTCTCACTGTCAAATCCAAGTCCGGGAATTCATTTCTAGCCACTTCAGAAGCAGAATAAATGGATGCTCCGGCCTCATTGACCATAGTGATGATGACTGATTTTGGCAAGCCCAAGCCTTTTACAAAAGCTTCCGTCTCTCTTCCGGCTGTTCCATTTCCGATGGCTATGGCCTGAATGGAGAATTTCTCCACCAAACCTTTTACTGTCATCCCGGCTACCGCAGTCTGTCTTTGGGGTTCATGGGGAAAAATAGCCTCGTAATGCATCAATTGCCCCTGCGGACCGAGACAAACCAACTTGCAGCCTGTACGGAAACCGGGATCAATCGCCATCACGGACTTTTCTCCCAAAGGGGCTCCAAGCAAAAGCTGACGGAGATTTTCAGAAAAAACCTTGATGGCTTCCTCATCTGCCTTTTTCTTGGTAAGAAGTCGAACCTCTGTCTCCATGCTGGGTTTGAGTAGGCGCTTGTAGCAGTCCTTGATCGCCAGTTTGACTTGATCTACAGCAGAATTCGCCGCATTTTCCAAAATCTCCCGCTCCATCACAGCCAAGGCAGCCCCTTCCTCAGGACAGGAGTCCAACAACAAAAAGAGTTCTTTTTCCCCTCTTCTCATCGCCAAAACCCGATGAGACGGAGCTGTTTTGATGGGTTCTGACCAGTCGAAATAATCCTTGTACTTGATGGCTTCCGTCTCTTTGCCAGGGATTACGTGTGAGGTGAACGTGCCTTCTTCCAGAAACAGCTTTCGCATTTTCTCCCGGATTTCGGCCTTTTCATTAATCCACTCCGCAATGATATCCCGAGCACCCTGAAGGGCCTCCTCGATGGAATAGACCTCCTTTTCCTCACTCAGGAATTTTTCGGCTTCGTTCTCCAGATCAAAGGAAGTCTGCGTAAAAATCTTCTCAGCTAAGGGTTCCAAGCCCTTTTCTCTGGCGATGGTGGCTTTGGTTCTTCGCTTGGGCTTGTAAGGCAAATAGATATCCTCGAGCTTTGCCATGGTTTCGGCAGCATCGATGGCTTTCTTAAGCTCCGGGGTCATTTTTCCCTGCTCTTCGATAGACTTGAGGATAGCTTCTCTTCGCTTATCCAGTTCTCTCAACTGCTCGATCCGATCCCGGATGCTGGCGACCTGAACTTCATCCAAGGTTCCGGTGGCTTCTTTTCGATAGCGGGAAATAAAGGGAACTGTCGCGCCTCCATCCAACAATTCGATGGTCGCCTGAACCTGATGGGGCTTCACTCCCAATTCGGAAGCGATTTTAATCTCGTAATTCATATTTAGGTGAAATCTTGATCAGAAATGAGGCTGCAAGATAAGGTTGCTTTTTTTGCCTGAAACTCCAAAATGTAAGACTTGTCACTAAGGATCTGATTTATTGATAGTAAAATTGTGAGATAATTCGATTGGAAGATTGAAAAATTGGAAGATTAGAAAATTGGGTTGGAAGGTGGGAAAGTTGAAAAGTGGTATGGTTATAAAGAAGTGTAAAATCTTCCCAAAATCTCGTAAATCGTAATTCTAAAATCGTAAATCCAACTATGGATTGGAAAAAAGAAATTAAGTCCTGGGGTCTGATTTTGGCCTTTTTTGCCTTTCTGTATTTCACCGGGCTCTTGCCGGTAATTCAAGGGGCTGTACAGTCTGTCTTGCTTTCCACGGGCTTGATCAAACCCAAACTGGAACGAGTTGACCTGACCGATCAAAACTTTGACTACCGAGGTAGATTTGTGGATTTGCAGGGGAATGAAGTCAATCTGCAAGACTATCGTGGCAAAACTGTTTTCATTAACCTTTGGGCTTCCTGGTGCGGACCCTGCCGGGCTGAAATGCCGCACATCTCCGAACTCTACAAATCAGTCAAAGACCAACCGGATTTGGAATTCTTGATGGTGGGATTGGATCGGGACTTTGAAAAAAGCAAAGACTTCATGGAAGGCAGAACATGGGCTTTTCCGGTGGTTCATGCCAGTTTTGGTCTGAATTCCAGTCTCCAAAGCGAATCCATTCCGACTACTTTGGTGGTGAATAAGGAAGGGAAAATCGTCTTCTATCAGGAAGGAATGAGCAATTTCAATACGGATGAATTCCGGGAATTTCTGATCACACAATAGGTTTTAGATTAATATGTAAATCCAGGAGCGGAAATCTTTTTTCCCGGCAATCAGAGAAGGGCTAATCAGAATTGGGATCATTTGGGAATTTGAATAACTTCCAAAAATGAATCACCCCAAAACAGAAGTCTTAATCATCGGAGCGGGATTTTCCGGTCTGGCCGCTGCCAAAAAACTTTACGAAAACCATACTTCCTTTCTTCTTCTTGAAGCCCGGGATCGCTTGGGAGGACGAGTCTACACCAAGCGATTTGAGGATTTTTACCTGGATTTTGGCGGTCAATGGATCGGCCCGACTCAGGACAGAATGTATGAGCTTTGCCGGGAAAATGGGGTGGAATTTTTCGAAACTTACAACTCCGGAAAAAACATCATCGACCTCAGGCAGCGTATCAAAACCTATCGTGGAGTCATCCCAAAGTTGAATCTTTTTGCCTTGCTCAATCTGGATTGGATGATGCGAAAAATGCAAAGAATGGCCAATTCGATTTCGCTTCACGCACCTTGGACGCATGCGAAAGCCAAAGCTTGGGATAAGATGACTTTGGAGGAGTTTCTCCGGAATAATACCCGAAGCAACGACGCATACACTGTGATCCGGGTAGGATGCGAGACGATTTTTGCCTGCGACCCAAAAGATCTTTCGCTACTCCATGCCTTATTTTACATCCGTTCAGGCACCTCTCTGGATTGCCTGATCAACATCAAAAATGGAGCTCAGCAACACAGAATCAAGGGTGGAATGCAACATTTGGCAGAAAAGATGGCAGAGCGCTTTGCAGAGCAAATCCACTTCAATTCCCCCGTTAAAAACATTCAAAAAACAGAAACGGGAAACCGAGTTTCAGGTGAGGGTTTCGAATGGGATTGCAAGCAAATCATCTTGGCGGTTCCTCCCCCGCTCCTTTCGGAGATAGATTTCCTGCCTGAGCTTTCTCCAGAAAAAACCCAACTCCTGAAAAACTACCCCATGGGTCGGGTGGGCAAATGCTTTATGATTTATGACAAGCCATTTTGGAGAGAAATGGGCTTTTCCGGTCAGAGCGTTGCAGATGAGAGCGTTCCTTTCCAAACGCTTTTTGACTGCTCCCCTGCAGATGGTAGCAAAGGAATACTGATGGGATTTACCATAGGCAGCAGAGCGGATTCCTTCTTTACTCAAACCAAAGAAGAGAGAAAGCAGCAAATGGAAGCCGTGCTCGTTCGGTATTTTGGAGACAAAGCCCGGAATCACAGCCAATATGAAGATTTTACGATGACGGACGAAACTTGGTCGAGAGGCTGCTATGCTGCTTTGATGCAGCCTGGAAACTGGACTGCTTGGCAGGATGCTTATCGAAAATCTGAGGGAAATATCCACTTTGCCGGCACCGAAGCCGCCGAACGCTGGCATGGCTATATCGAGGGAGCGGTGCTTGCGGGAGAATTGGCTGCTGAAAAGTGCCTCGCTTCAAAGGAAAAAACCGAATCGGAAATTATGCTTTAATCTATGTGCGACACCTTAGTAGCCCTGCCAGAAAGAACGAGTTCCGGAAACCTGATTTTTGGGAAAAACTCCGACCGGGAACCGCTGGAAGCGCAGGCCGTTGCCCATTTTCCAAGGCAATTTCCCAAAGAAAAATTATTGAATTGCACCTACATAAGCGTTCCTCAGGTGGAATTGACCCGCGAGGTGATTTTGTCCAAGCCCTTTCAGATGTGGGGCGCGGAAATGGGAGTTAATGAACACGGAGTCGTGATCGGAAATGAGGCGGTATTTACCAATATCAAGTTTGACGAAAAGAAAGTCGGTCTTACCGGCATGGACTTGCTCAGACTGGCTTTGGAGAGAAGCAGTTCGGCTAGGGAAGCCTTGAAAGTCATCACCCAACTCTTGGCAGAATATGGTCAAAATGCCTGCGGAGGGTACCAAAAACGCAATTTTTATTACCACAATAGCTTTTTGATTGCAGATCCCTGTGAAGCTTATATACTTGAAACGGCCGGAAAATCCTGGGCCTACCGACAAATCAATTCTATAGGAAGCATTTCCAATGGTTTGACCCTAGAGGAAAACTACGAGGAAGCCCATTTTGAAAAGGAAGCTCGTACGCTCCAAGGTATATTCTCCGGGAAAAAGGAAAGCTTTCGGGGGAGATTTTCAGACCTGATTTATACCACAGCCGGAAAGTCAAAACTTAGACAGGCATGCACGACGGGATTTTTGGAAAAAAGAAATCAGCTGGAAGTCACCGACTTTTTCCAAGCACTGAGGCAGCATGAGCGGGAAGATTTTAACCCCAAAAAGGCTACTACTGCCTCGATTTGCATGCATGCCACAGGATTTACCAACCCTTCGGATACGACCGGAAGCATGGTTGCCGAGATTCGAAAAGATGCCCCTTCGACTATTTGGCTGACAGGCACTTCCCATCCTTGTATGAGTGTGTATGTTCCGTTTTTTCTTGGAGAATCTTTTGATCTCAAGCTTCTAAGTCCATCCGAGGAGCCCGATCAGAGTCTCTGGTGGCAAGCCAAAAAACTCCATGAAAAAATCTGTGAGGATTATGGTAAAAAACAACCCATAGTCAGACAGCAATTGGATTTACTCCAAGAATCCTGGCTGAAAAAAGAATCTCAATTACTTCAAAACAAGGCCTCTAACTCAGATTTGAAAAATCTTACTTTGAGATGCCTCGAAGAATACAAAGAATGGATCGGGAATTTTTCCTGATTTTAATCACTCCCCAAAGTGGGTAAATGCGGGAAAAAGCGCCATTCCGGCAGGTTATTTTTGAAGCTTACTATCAATCCATTTTGTCTGAATATGCTTCAAAATTCCCCGCTTCATACCTTTCATATTCCCGTGATGGGATTAGGATTTACCGTTGACACTCCGATCAAAGTAGCCCGGTTTGGGATATCCAGTGTGGTCTCCATTATGGATGATTTTTTATTGGAGGATATGCGGAAAATCTATTCTCAGAAGTTCCATTTGCCTTTTTCACCTATTCCAGACACGGATGAAGACTATCGGGCCAAGCGAATCGAAGCTTATCTCAATCTGCTTCATTCGGTAGTTAAAACCCAGATGGAAGAATTGATTCAAAGTGACTGGGAAAGCGATTCGGAATTCCGGCATTTTCTCGAGCTACTTCCAAAAGATCACATCTTGCATCGACTTTATGGTGAGTTTTTAACCGCAGAATCAGATCAGAAAAGTCAGCTTAAAAGGCAGATTCGTAGTTACCTGACTCCGGGAAGCATCGATGTCAATATCATGACCAAGGTGGATAAGCTCAATCAGGGGGCAGATGGAGAAAATTTACCTCGGGAATATTCGGATGCGCTTTCTGCGCTTCGGGGCTTTGCCAAAAGCAAGCTGGATGCCGCAGTGGTATTTTCCGCAGGATTGAATCCTGCGCTTTACTCCTATGCAGAGCAGTTCTCCGGCTTTTTTCCTGACGAAAAAGGACATATCCAAAAGCGAATCATTTTGAAAGTTTCGGACTATCGTTCTGCTTTGATTCAGGGAAAATTTCTGGCAAATAAAGGGCTTTGGGTGTCCGAGTTTAGGATAGAATCAGGCCTGAATTGCGGAGGACACGCTTTTGCCACCGACGGCTACCTGATCGGGCCTATTTTGGAAGAGTTTAAAACCAATCGGACCCAATTGATCGAGACCTTGAAAACAGCTATCAATCAGGCTTTGAATGAGAAAAACTCCCCTCGTTTACCCGAAACCGAATTGATCAAAATCACCTATCAAGGTGGAATCGGCAATGCGCAGGAGGATAATTTCCTCCGAAGACACTATCAACTGGACGGAACAGGCTGGGGAAGTCCATTTTTACTTGTTCCCGAGGCCACCTCAGTCGATGAAGACACGCTTCAACGGATCTTGAAAGCGAAAAAATCTGATTTCTACCTCAGTCACGCTTCCCCTTTGGGAGTTCCATTCAACAATCTGAAAACCAGCAGCGGAGAAGAACAGCGAAAATCCCGCATTGAAAAAGGCCGTCCGGGAAGTCCTTGCTATAAAAAATTCCTGAGCTTCAGCACCGAGTTTACCAAAACTCCAATCTGCACCGCTTCCCGCCAATACCAGCATCTGAAAAGCAAGCAAATTCAATCAGGCGAGGCTACTTACAACGAGTACAAGGAAGTGCTTCAGAAAGACTGCCTCTGTGAGGGCTTGAGTGCTCCGGCGATTTTGGCACAGGGAGAAACTCCAAGAAGAAATCTGAAGGCGGTTACCATCTGTCCTGGGCCCAACTTGGCTTATATCAAAGGGATTTTCAGTCTTCGGCAAATGGTAGATCATATTTATGGCAAGATTTCCATTGCCTTGGACCCGGAGCGCCCACATGTGCTGGTCAAAGAAGCCCAACTTTATGTAGAACATCTGAAGAGCGAGTTTCAAAAAATACTTCCAGAGGCCAATGCCAAACAAGAGGCATTTTTGGAGAAATTCCGCAAAAACCTCCAAGGTGGGCTAGACTATTACCAGAATTTGGTGGAAGAATTTACCATCGATTCGGAGGAAATGATAGCAAAAATCAAGAGTCAATTAGCGGAATTAAAATCGGAACTGGAGGGATTGAAAGCGGTATCGGCAGTTTGATTTAGACGAGTCCAAAACAAAAAGGAGCCTTTGCAAATCGCAGGGGCTCCTTTTTTATCTGAGGCTTAGAACATCAAGTATTCACCTTCCACACATGCCCCTCGGTGTCTAGGATTTCTTTGCCCCAAATCGGAAGTTCGGCTTTGATTCGCTCGACCAATTCATCACAGGCTGGTATGGCTGCCTTTCGGTGTTTGGAGGAAGTAAAAACAAAAAGGCAGATTTCCCCCACTTTGATCTCTCCCAAGCTGTGGTAAATATGCATGCAGGTGAGCGGGTACTTGGCAAAAATGGCCTCACGGATTTCAAAAGCCTTCTCTAAAGCCATTTCCTCGTAGGCAGTGTAGTCTATGGCAATTACTTTCCCTTCCGGCTTTTCATCAGCTCGAATCTGTCCTAAGAAAATGGAATGCCCTCCGATATTGGTTTTGCTGGCATGATTGGCGATGGATAGTGCGATTTTCTCGGGAGAAATCGGCCCCTGTACGAAGATATTTTTGGGCTTGCGTTCTTTTTCCATTTTTGGTTTAGGTTTTCAAGGCATTGATTCCGCCTCGGATAGAATAGATTTTCTTTTTGGGAAATTCCTGCTGAAGCTGCTGTGCTGCTTTCTGACTTCGGTTGCCGGTCTGACAGAAGAAAAGCACCTCATCCGCTTCTTCCAATTGGTCCAAGTGGTCGGAGAGCGTGGATAGAGGGATTTTTTGCAGTCCCGTACATTCCAAAGGCGGCATTTCCCCGGGTTCACGAACATCCACAAAGGCCACATCCGAATTCATCTTCCGCATGGCTTCATTCCAGGTCAGTTGCTTAACTCCCTCGCAGGCCAATTCATAATCCAAGGCATGCAAATCCTGAATACTGCCCGGAATGGCATTTCTTCCTTTAGAGTTGGGAGAAATCTCCACCTCGTAGGATTGGGAACTGATACTGTTAAAAAAGAGAATACGGTTCTTCAGGGGCTTACCAAAACCGGAAAGGACCTTTATCGCTTCTAAAGCCATCAGATTTCCGATTATTCCCGGCAAAACGCCCAAAACCCCTGTTTCTGCACAGTTGGGAATCTCTGCTGCAGAAGGCATCTCGGGATACACATCCCGGTAATTGCAGGCCTTTTCTCCCCAATTGAAAACAGCCACCTGCCCCTCATGCTGATAGATCGCCCCGAAAACCAAAGGTTTGTCAAGGAGAACGCAGGCATCATTGACCAGATATCTTGTGGGAAAATTATCGCTCCCGTCAATAATCAGATCATACCCGGAAATCAGTTCCTCGGCATTGGAATTGGTGATCATTTCCGGGAAAATCTCCCATTGAATGTCGCTGTACTTGTTTTGAAAATGACGAACTGCCAATTCTGCCTTATTTTTTCCCAAGTCTTTTTCACCAAATAGCACCTGTCGGTGAAGATTGGAAAGGTTGACCTGATCGCCGTCCACCACGCCTATCTTGCCGACTCCGGATGCTGCGAGGTAAAGCAAAGCAGGACAGCCTAATCCCCCTGCACCAATCATAAGAATGGAGGATTTTCGAAGTCGGGCCTGACCTTCTATTCCGAATCCTGTCAAAACCAATTGTCTGTCGTATCTATTCATAACTTATCCTCCGGAAAATGGGGGTAAAAGGGCCAACTCAGCCTCTTGGGGAATGGCTGTGGGTTCGGTGCAAAGCTTTTTATTGATTGCCAAGCTGAACTTCATGGATTCCAGTTGAGGAAAGTCCTGATAGAGTTTTTGAAGCAACAGGTCTGTGGAACCGGGATTGGGAATCAGGATTTCTTCCTGTCCCATTCTTTCCGCAATCATCCCAAAAGCTTTGATTTTAATCTGATCTGACATCTTTCTCTTCTAGTCTGCTCTAAATTACTGCTCACCTTTGGATTAAACTAACCAGTAAAAGAATTGTGAGAAAATCCGAAAAATTCTAATGGGATTGCTCCAATTCTTTACCAGCTCTTGAATTTTTAACCTCCTTTTTTCCCCGATGAAGAATGTGTATTATCACTGAGATTTTCCCAAACTTCCAAACCATGCCCAAAACCTGTTTATCACTTCTGCCCGGAATATTCACTTTTCTCCTGCTCTTTTCCTGCCAAAGCGATCCATCCAATCAGCCACCTGATACCAAACCTCAGCTTAGTGATGAGCAATTGCTCGACACGGTTCAGTTTTACACCTTTCAGTACTTCTGGGATGGAGCGGAACCCAACTCCGGCATGGCACCGGAGCGAATTCATATCGATGGAGATTACCCCGGTCAGGATCAGCATATCGTCACCACAGGAGGTACGGGAATGGGATTGATTGGGATTCTAGGAGCGATAGAAAGGGGTTGGATCAGTCGTGAGGATGCCGTAGCTCGATTCGAAAAGATGCTTTCCTTTCTGGAAAAAGCCGATCGATTTCATGGGATTTGGCCGCATTGGCTGGATGGGAAAACCGGCAAGACCAAGCCTTTTAGTCCGAAAGACGATGGGGCCGATTTGGTAGAATCCGCATTTCTGATGCAAGGGCTTCTGGCAGTAAGGGAGTATTTCAAAAATGGGAATGAGGCTGAAAAACAGATATCTCAGCGAATCCAAGTCCTCTGGGAAGAAATGGACTGGAACTGGCATACCCGAAACGGACAAAAGGTGCTTTACTGGCATTGGTCACCCAATTTTGGCTGGGATATGAATTTTGCATTGGAAGGCTACAATGAAACCTTGGTAACCTACATCTTGGCGGCAGCCTCTCCCACCCACCCCATCGATCCGGAAGCCTACCATCAAGGCTGGGCAAGATCAGGAGGGATTCGTTCGCCAAAAGAGACTCCTTACGGTTTCCCCTTGCAGCTGAAGCATAATGGGGCGGAGGAATTGGGAGGTCCGCTTTTTTGGGCTCACTATTCTTACCTGAGCATCAATCCCAAAGGACTTAAAGATCAATATGCGGACTACTGGGAGGAAAACAGAAACCAAACCCTTATCAATCGGGCCTGGTGCATGGAAAATCCCGGGAAGTTCAAAGGCTATGGAGCGGATCTTTGGGGCTTGACTGCTTCCTATTCGGTGAATTTCTACCATGCCCATCGACCTGGGGATGATGTGGGAGTCATCTCCCCCACTGCTGCTATTTCCTCCATTGTCTACACCCCTGAGGAATCCTTGAAGGTGATGCGGAATCTCTATGAAAACTATGGAGAAAAAGTCTTCGGACCCTATGGTTTTTATGATGCCATGAGTCCTCATCATGACTTTTTTCCTCAGCGATATTTAGCACTTGATCAGGGACCTATCGTCACCATGCTTGAAAACTACCGATCAGGTTTGGGGTGGAAGTTGGTTATGAATGCCCCTGAAATTCAGCAGGGATTGGAGAAGTTGGGCTTTTCCTACGAAATCCCGAATTAGGATAGCATTAATTTGATCGAGGCAAAAAGGAGCACAAAAGCCAAAAGGTATTTGAGAGATTTTACTGAAAAACGCTTGGCACCTAAATAAGCACCAAAAATCCCTCCAGCAACGGTCAGAGGAACCAAAACCCACAATTCCTCTTTCATGGGGATTTCATAAATACTTGCTCCAAAAAATCCTGCCACCGAATTCAAAAAGATAAACAAGGCGCTCAGTGCTGCCGTCTCCTTAACTCCTGCCCAACCCAACATCAGGACAATCGGAGTAAGGATAATCCCACCACCGATTCCGATCATTCCGGAAAGAAAGCCGATCAAAATCCCTAAGAGTGGCCCCATCCACCAAGTCCGCTCGATCTTGACTTCATCGGCGATCGGAAAAACTCCGGCAAATTTCAGGGCAGGGAAAAGCAAAAGCGCTCCCAATACTTTCTTGTAAATGGCAGCATCCAAAAGGATGGTTCCTCCCAAATACGCCGCGGGGATTGAAAACAGAATCAGAGACCAGAACAGACTTGTCGGAAACTCTCCTGCCTTGCGGTAATTCAGAAAGGAAGCCATGGACACCATCATATTCAAGATCAAGGCGGTGGGGCGAATCTCCTCAGGAGCGAAGCCCAACAAAGCCAAAATCATCAAATAGGAACTTGCTCCCCCATGCCCGACCGAGGCATAAAGAAATGCCGCAAAAGGCATCAGGAAAAACAGGCCGTAATAAATCAGGTCTTCCATCACCAGGGATAAAATCTCAATTGGGTACCTGATTTGACAAAGGACGACTCTTCCGGAATTTCCACAAATCCATCGGCCAGACCAAAAGCTATCAAGTTGAAGGACTCCTGACCCTGAAGTACCTCTACTTTTCCTTTTTGGATTTTTGCTTTTAAAAACTGGGTGAGCGGGATTCTCTTTTCGAAATCATGTGCTAAAGGAAGATTTTGAAAATGATTCCAAGCCTCAGCATCTCCTTTCCAAGCTTGAATTACAGGTTTGACGTATTGCAAGAAACAGGAAAGCACCGAACCGGGATTTCCCGGAAGAGCAAAAACTACTTTTCCTTCCTTTTGTCCTGCATACAAGGGCTTTCCCGGCCTTTGTTTTAGCTTATAGAAAAGTTGCTTGACCTGATTTTCCTCCACGGCATTTTTGACAAAATCATAGTCTCCCACCGAAATCCCTCCAGTGAATATGATCAAATCATTTTGTCCCAAAGCTCGGGCTAGTGTCTCTACCACTGCTTCTTTCTGATCAGGGACTTTGATCGCTTGGATTTCATTCACCTGCAGCTTTCTAAGCCAGGATTCCAGTGCAGGTCCGTTGGCATTGTAGATTTGGCCGGCTTGTAGCTCATTTCCCAAGTCCTGAATCTCATTGCCCGTGATGATGATGGCGACTTTTGGAGCCTGATAGACAGGAACCTCTTTTACTCCCACTGAAGCCAAAAGACTGACTAGGCCAGGAGTAATTTTTGCGCCAGCTTCGGCAATGATATCTCCTTTTTTACACTGCGTGCCTTTGTAGCGGACATGATTTCCTTGCGCAGCATCTTCGGGATTGAAGCGAATCCTGTTTCCATTTCGCTCCACTTTCTCCTGCATGATTACCGAATCAGCACCTGAAGGCATGGGAGCACCCGTGAAAATGCGAATCGTCTGTCCTTTCTCGAGTATTGGAAGTTTGGCAGAACCGGCAGCCGCTTCCCCGACCAATTCTAATTGACTTACTCCCTCTTCCCAGGAAAAAGCATAGCCGTCCATGGCTGAATTATCGAAAGAAGGAACGTCTAATTGGGAGGAGATGGGTTTGGCTAAGAAAAATCCCTGGGCTAATGAGATGGGTAAAACTTGGACATTTCGCGACAGTTCAAGCTTCTGAAGAATCGCCTTCGCTTCGTTTACTGAAATCATTTAGCCTCCGATTTTGATCATACTTCGGTTTTCGATAGCCTCCGGATTGGCCTTGAGGTAATCCGGATCAAACTGACCGCCCAAGGCTTTGTGCTTTCGGGAAATGGAAAGCCGGATGATTTCCTCCACGTCCTCTCCCCTTCTCAAGGCTCCCAAAAGGTCCAATTCTTCCTTTCCAAAAAGACAATTTTTAATCTTGCCATCGGCAGTCAGGCGGATGCGATTGCAGCCTGCACAGAAATTTTCACTCATGGTGGTGATAAAGGCAAATGTCCCTTCAAAACCCGGAACCTTGTATTTTTTTGCCGTATCGTGATTTTTATCTTCCAGCTTGACGATTTCGTACTTTTCCTTCACCAAATCCAGCATCTGCGCGGCAGTAACCACTTTTTTACTCTGCCAGTGATTTCCTGCAAAAGGCATAAACTCAATGAAGCGCATGTGAATGGGAAGCTTTTCCGTCATCGCCACAAAATCACAAATTTCCTTCTCGATCAATCCATGAAGGGCCACTGCATTGACTTTGACTCGAAAGCCCTCTCGAAGGAGCAGGTGAATATTTTCCCAAACCAGATCGAATTGATCTCTTCGGGTCAGTTTCAAAAACTTTTCCCGATTGAGCGTGTCCAGGCTGACGTTGATAGAGCGAACCCCGGCTTTTTTCAACACCTCAATATGCTTGTGAATCAAGACCCCGTTTGTGGTAAGTGTAAGCTCAACCGGGAAATCAGCCAATCGCTCCAAAATCTCAGGAAACTCTTTCCTCACCAAAGGTTCTCCCCCAGTCAGTCGAATCTTTTTGACCCCGAGCCCAATAAAAGTCTCAGCCAAAGTCAACACCTCCTCCTTGCTCATCAGTTTGGACTGGGGCATCCACTCCATCTCTTCCTGCGGCATGCAATAGGTGCAGCGGAAGTTGCAATGGTCCGTGAGGGAAATCCTCAGATAATCGTGAATACGTCCAAAACTATCGACAAGCATTGAGCTAGATTAATGATTTTTCTTCCAGAAATAAAGTCTAAAAGGGCTAAATGGTTTCAATTTCCTCCTACCTCTTTCTAAACTGGCTTGGGGATAAATTTACATGCTTTTTGAAGAAGTTGTTGAAGTGGGTCACCTTGTTAAATCCCAACCCAAAGGCGATTTCGGAAGATATATGAATTCTCTTCCATTTTTAATTGACAGACATTCAAAACAATAGCAGGGAATGTATGTTTTGTACATGAAAATCAAACCCCTTACCCAATGAAAATGAACAGAATTTCGGCTTTGGCCGCCACCTTCCTTGCTTTAGCCTTATGGACTGCATGCAGTGCACCAAAGGAAGAAACCACAGAAGAAGCAGTAGTTGAAGTAGTAGAAGAAACTCCTGCCCCATCCAATACCGTAGTTGACATCGCGGTGAGTTCTCCAGACCATACTACCCTGGTAGCGGCAGTTCAGGCTGCAGGTTTGGCTGAGACACTTAGCGGAGACGGACCATTTACCGTTTTTGCACCTACCAATGCTGCTTTTGAAGCGCTTCCTGCAGGAACAGTAGAAGGCCTTTTGAAGCCTGAAAGCAAGGATGCCTTGACAGGAATCCTGACTTTCCACGTAGTAGCTGGAAATGTGATGTCCGGTGATTTGAGTGATGGTCAGGTAGTAACCACGCTAAACGGTCAAAACCTAACGGTCTCTATCAAAGATGGAAAAGTAATGATCGGTGGTGCAACTGTGGTAGCTGCTGATTTGGCAGGAACAAACGGTGTAGTACACGTGATTGACACTGTACTTCTACCGGAATAAACTTATAGAATCCAAAATGATCATTAAGCCGACTCGGAAGAGTTGGCTTTTTTGTTTGTGTTGAATTTAGGATTAATTATATCAATTTCTCTAATCCATCTTTGTTGTTTTTAATCCAGTACCAATTCAGCCTACGAACAGCCCTTTGCACCGCAACTGGAAATGCAGAATCTGAAAATGTAACCTTTGGGGTTTTGAAAACCCCGAAGGTTTTCCACTTGAGAAAATAAAAATTACATAAGCCCGAAAAGAATTCTTGTCGGGCTGTTTTTTGACATAAAAAAAGGCAGCCCGAAAGCTGCCCATTCCTCCCCAAAAAGTCGCCTAACCTGGGGAAACGGAACTCTACTTCACCCCATATTCAGTAGGGTTCCTTACTTACGCCTGAATAATTGCATTGCGAAGACCGTCGCTGTTCAGAATAGCTCCGAATTCTCCAATGATTGACTCAGGCACATTATTTTCTAAAGCTCCTTCTACCACTGCCTGAATGAAAAGATCATAATCTTCGGCAGTGATTAATCCTGTCAATCTGGAATTGACTGCAGGATCGTGGGCATCACGCATATTTAGGCCATTGTAGCTGATGTTGGTAGATCCGATATTGGCAGCCAGAAAATCTGAGAAGTCTCCGACCAAGGTGGTAAAGCCACTGGTATTTCCGGCTCCTACTTCATTCAAGAGTACAGTGAAGTACGGCTGCAGGTCATCATATTTCCCACCTTCGTTGGTAGCGATAACCAAAACGGTAGAAGTGACCACTGCTCTCAAAGGAAGGTATCCTGCTTCGATCAACATCCCTGGATTGTCAGGATCAGAGACCAGGCCTGAGCCTCCCAATCGGGTATACAAATCCAGTTCCTCATCATCAGCCCGCTGCACGATTGGTTCTCTGACCGATTCCAGAAGCTCTGCCACAGGCCCCAATACATCCGGACTTGTGATTCCAGCTTCAGCCGCTCCTGCCACTACTGCTTGAATGAACAGATCGTAATCGGCATTGTTGATCAAGCCATTCATTCTAGGATTGGCAGAATTATGCGCCTCGGCCATATTCAATCCTGTGTATTGAAAGTTTCTGGACCCTGTAGCTTCAGCCAAAAATCGGGTAAAATCATCCACCAAGGTGGTAAATCCGGAGAGGTCATTTCTACCTACCTCATTCAACAGAACAGAGAAATAAGGCTGCAAATCGTCATAGGTTCCACCTTCATTGGTAGCGATTTCCAAAACCGTGTTGGTCACTACGGTGCGGAGGTTGAGAAAGCCCTGCTCGATCATCTGCCCCGGATTGTTGGGGTCTTGAACCATAGTCTCTCCACCCAACTGAGTTGAGTAAAATGAGTTGTCCATTGGCGGCATGGGTTCATCTTCACCACAGGCGAAAAAGACAAACACACCCAAAATCCAAAGCTTGGCAAAAGAATAATTTTTGAGTTTCATAGTTGTTTTATTTAGTAAATATGGATTGAAATAGACTTCCTAACTGGTAAGTAAAACTGTCCTTGGGAATGGCAGGACAACTGCTGGCTAATTCCTCTGCACTGGGTCTGTAAAAAGAAGCTTGGATTTGAAGCTGATCCCCCAAATCACTCGCAAGCTCATCCCCGCTGATTTGTTTGCGATCGTACAGGAGAATAAAATGTCCCTGCTCCCGGTTGACCCGAAAAGCTCGGATGTACGGTTTTTGCAAATAATCTTGCTGTACTTCATCGATCTGAAGGGTATCCATTCGATCAGCAACTTCAATCTTTCCCATAGACCAATTGGGACCTTCAGGTGCGCCTTTTCCGGTGACCTGATAAATGTGCACTCCCAAAACCACCAGGAGAGCCAATACAACAGCACTTAGTGAGAGAATAATTTTTTTAATCATGGCTTACTTCATTTTTGGGGAAATACGAAGTGATCTTTCGTCTTGGATTGAGGAGATGGAAATTTTTTGAATTAATTTTTGAAACAGGCCATGCAACTGAGGCAGTGAAGGGCCGGTTGAATCCGCACCTGACCTAGCCGTTCTTTGCTCCAATCCTCCAGATGAAAAAGTCGATACTGAATTCGGCCATCCTTGACAGAAAGGTGATTTTCACAGTTAAATACATTACCCTGCCAATCAATGGTGAGCGATTCTTGACAAGGTAGATCGGAACGAGAATAATGCCCGGTATGGGAAAACAACTCTTGGAAATGAGCCAATTCCTGCCCCTCTTGCGCTAGGCAGGATTGCATTCTCCCTACCGGAGCATACATTTTCTCATCAACCGAACTAAAAGCAAGACCCATTTTAGATGCCCAATTTTTTATGGTTTCAGTCTGAGATTGGGTTCCATGAGGTTTTCTATGGTTCCAAACCAAATTGAGTTTGAGTGAATCATCGGTACCATATCCCAGACGATTAAAGTATCGGGTCACTGAAAGAAAAGTCTTGAAAGTCCCTGCACCCCGGAGTAAATCCATTTCTTCTGCATCTATCGTAGGCACATGGACGACAAGGTGAACCTGATTTTCTTTCAAAAAATTGGGTAAAGAGCCTCGGAACCCCGGGTTTTTCATGGACGTAATGTGCGTGTGCAAAACGATTCTTGTCTGAGGACTTCGCTCCCTGACCTGCCTGACTAGCCATCGGAAATAAGGGGTCAGCTCCGGTGCCCCACCCTTCAGCGTGACTTCTTCAAATCTTTCTCTTTCGATCAAATCAGCCACTTGATGCACGGTATCGTAGCGCATGAAATCCGCACTTTGGGGCTGGGCATCATGGGGGCAAAAAGAGCAGGAATGATTGCAAACCTTACCCAGAAAAAGTTGGAGCTTGGCAATGGACTGAGGGGCTGGGAGCGGGTGCTTGGCAATAAAATCTGCCAAGTGATTCATAGACAGCCCTGATTTGCCCGATTCAAAAGATTGATTTTTAGCTGTTTTGTGATGGTTTACCGATCTTTCCTGCATCATTTCCGAATTTGGAAGGATGTACGAAGTGGAAAGGAGATTTGGATTGAGTGGAAGGAAAATTCAGAAACTACTCCAAATTCAGAGACTTGGTAGCCCACTTTTCAAGAAATGCATATTGAGGAAAGGAAATGGCTTTTTTTATAAAATCAATCTTTTAAAACTAACTTTTAATTCAATTTTTATATTTTCAAAAATTCAAAATCACCATCCTATTTAATTCCATTGACTTTCATGAAATCCCTTCTTACCCTAGTCTTATTTTTTACTTCAAACCTGCTCTTTTCCCAGGTTCAGATCGTAGCCGAACAAGATCAGGAAAGAAATCTGACCCTGATGTCCTTCAATAAAGAAGCAATTCCCTACACGATCGAAATTCGATTCAACAAACTGGAAAACTTGGAATCTCCGGAGGGAGAGCTCCTTTTCAAGGTTGCAAAGCCGGGAAAAAGCATTCTCGTCAAATTGCTTTCCATTTACGGAAATGTAAATACCTCCTTCAACTACAACACGAAATTGTACAAAGGCGATTTTCAGAATAAAGTCCCCTCCTTGGGGCCTTACTTGTTGCCGGTAGAAGAAGGGACTGTAGTGGACATGAGGCCTCTTGCGGTAAATAATCAGTCTTCAAAAACTACTCCCTACACGGGAGTTGGAATTTACTTTGACTCTGAGACCAAAGTCTGTGCGCCGAGAAAAGGAATCATTTCTGAGGTCCAGATGGACCAAGAAGAAGGGGAAGCAGGACTTGATGATTTTTCTAAAGAAAACTACATCGAAATCTACCACCAAGACGGTACGTTCACCCGACTTTCAGGACTTCAGAAGTCCTCTGCTTCCGTAGAAGTAGGAGAAATAGTCATCCCGGGTCAGGTAATCGGAACCTCCTCCCTTCAGGCCACTTCCCAAAAACATCATGTGAAAATGATCCAAAGTCGTTGGGAAATACAAACCCAAGGGGTCATGTGGATCAATTATCCAGTGAACATTTTTTCCGGAGGGGAAGAGTTCTCTACTGAATCCATGGCAAGTCAGGTGACTTCCTCCCATCCTGAGGAACTGATTATCCAGGAACTGGATAAAAAAGAACTGAAAAAGTATTCTGGAAAATGATTGGCATCGAGAATTTTCGGGATTTCATTCTTTTACTTCCAATAAAGAGCCTTTCTTTTGGAATCATTTATCTGAAATACGAATAAGTTGAATCAACTTTTCAAAAATTTCCGTGTTCGCCATGATGCCCCGAAACTCTCCCGAATGCGGTCCATAAGCAAAAATCGGCACCAAAATCCCGGTATGATCATCGCTGTGAAATCCCAGTTCCACCTCTCCCCTTTCCAGATTTCCCTGGGGGATAGAAACTCCCCCGGTTTCATGGTCGGCAGTGATTACAATCAAGGTACCCGGGTTGGAATCAGCATATCTTATCATTTCCCCAATCAATTGATCAAAATCCAACATCTCAGTCACAATGGTGGACGTGCTGTTGGCATGACCGCCTGAATCGATCATAGCCGACTCAATCATCAGGAAAAAGGGAGTTTTCTTCTGCGCGAAAAACTTAAGTGCTTCCAAAGCATTTTTGGTCAGAAAGTCCCCCCTGCCTTTTTCCATGCTCGGATTAGAACCGAGTGAAGAAAAATAGGCTACCCGATTGGACTTCATTTCACCCAAACCTTCCAGCCGATCCGCCATTTCAAAACCCGCATTGGACATGGCTGAATCCAGGCGCAAAAAGGTACTTTTTCCTCCGCCAATGACCAGACTCAAGGCACTTTTTGGCAAATAGCCTGCAATCTGATCCGTATCATCCCGCTCCGGATGGTGGGCATAAAAAGCTGCCGGAGTGGCCCCGGTCACTTGGTCTGTGGTGATGATTCCAGAAGAAAAGCCTTTTTCGGCCAAAATCTCCGGTAGATTTTTCAATCGCTCTCCATCTGGACCAACTCCCAAAGCCCGATTATTGGTTTTTTGTCCGGTGGCAAAAGCTGTGGCCCCTGCCGCAGAATCCGTGGTAAAATCATCCGCGGCCTGAGTTTTGATCAGTCCCATATTCCGGATTTGTGCCAGATTCAGGTTCCCTCCATTGGCAAAAAGTGCTGAAGAAATCTGTGCCAAACCATTCCCGTCTCCAATCAGCAAAAGGACCCGCTCAACTGGCATATCCGCTCCATCCCATTGATACGTGGGAACATATACCGGCTGCTTCTCTTCCGCGGAATAGACTCTTTGCTCGAGAGTAGCGAGATATTCTTGGGCGGCTTTGGGCTGGTCCGTATTGATGAAATCCACCCCCAAATCCTGAAATGCTTTCCAGGCAGACTTGCTGTCCGGAGCAGCCCAGAAACGAACCGGTCTGTCAAATTGATGAACCAACTGAATAAAATCCTTTACTCCCTGAAGCTCCTTTTCCACCATTCTTCCCTTACCATTCCACACGGAAAACTGACGAAAACTCAGGCTCACCATGCCGATTTTCTCCCAAGGCAAATCGGGAGTCAGGTTTTTGCTTTGGTAGTCAAATAGAATCCATTCCGGATAGCTGCTATAATCCTCCGGCTTAGGCCTATTTCCAGAAATAATCAATTTAAGGCCTTTAGGATTTTGGGAGGAAAAAAGCAGGGAAGGGAATTCCGCGGCATCTTCCATCACCTGCTTCAATGTGGAATATGCCTCTGTCTTGCAATCCACCAAAAGATGGAAGTCAAATTCATCGATCATCCCTAATTCCACAGCTCGTTGGATGGGTTCCAAATAAATGGATCGAAAGGTCCGCTCAAGCCGTATGCTTTCTTTCTCATGAGCCACCATCACCCGCCCATCCTGAAGAATCACATCTACCTCGATAGAGGCCGCCCCTGCTGAAAATGCTTCCCAAAAAGGCACTTTTTGAAGGTAATCATTATGAGAATGAAGGCGGAAGTCCTGTTGTGCCAAGAGCCTTTCCTGCGCAAAAACAAGAAGGAATAAAAAAGGAAAGAGGTATTTTTTCATGGCTAAAAATAAGGCCCCAAAGCCAAAATTCTGAGGGTTAAACTGAGGAAACTCCAATCCTTAACAAAAGGATAAAAACCCAGGCTACTCTTTGCCTTTGGTAACAAAAACTTGACAGAAGGGTAAATCCTAAGCCAGCAAAATATTGAATATTTGAGGTTTAAAAGTCTATCCTGGATAATGAAAAAACTCACCCTCGCTCTTGGAATTTTTTGCTTAACTCTTTCGGCATCTGCCCAAAAACTGAATGAAACACAGGTCATCGGTAGCCATAACAGCTACAAAAGTGATATGCCCGCTCCTATTCTGGATTATTTGAAAGGAATCAATCCCTCGGCAGCCCAGAGCTTGGCGTATGCTCATATCCCCCTCTCAGATCAATTGGATCTGGGATTGAGAAATTTGGAATTGGACGTATTTCATGATCCACTTGGGGGAAGGTACAGTCAGCCCAAAGGCTTGGCCATGCTTCCTGAGGGGACTGTTTTCGATCCTGACAAAGACCTGGAAAAACCCGGTCTGAAGCTCTTCCATGTGCAGGATTTGGATTTCTACTCCCATCATCTCCTCTTCAAAAATGCTTTGCTCGAATTGAAAGCCTGGAGTGAAGCCCATCCGGACCATCATCCTGTTTTTGTTCTGATCAATGCCAAAGACGGGCAAGTTCCTATGACGACCGCCCCGCTTTCTTTTTCCACTGCCGCTCTGGATAGCATTGATCTGGAAATCCGGACCCATCTCGGATTGGAAAATCTGATCACTCCGGATCAAGTCCGGGGAAATTACTCCAATCTGGAGGAGGCAGTATTGGCCGGAAACTGGCCCCAAATCGATGATGTGCGGGGTAAGTTTTTGTTTGTTTTGGATGAAAATGAAGAGAAAATCCGCCGCTATCTTCAGGCCAAACCCGGTCTGGAAAATGCCGTCCTTTTTGTCAATCTCAAAGAAGGAAATCCCGAGGCCGGATTCCGAATCATCAATAATCCAGTCACTCAGGAGAATTACATCCGGGAATTGGTAGAAAAAGGATATTTGATCCGAACGCGGGCAGATTCGGATACCAAACAAGCCCGGACAGAAGACTACAGCCAATTCGAAAAAGCCAAAGCCTCCGGGGCACAGGTGATTTCGACTGACTATTACCTTCCTTCGAAATTTTTCGATTCTCAGTACACCGTCCAATTTGAAAACAAAGGATACGAAAGACCAAACCCTGTCCTAATCAAAAAGTGAAGTATCCCCGACTGATTGCAGCCCTGATAAAGGCCGGAATTCTGATTTCCTGTATCCAAAATGATATCCTAGCACAATCCGCCCCGGATGTTCAGGTGGCTTTTCTGGCAGATATTCACCTGCAGGATGTCTACGGGGATTTTGAATCCCCAGAGTTTCAGGGAGTATTGAATCCCAAGAATGGGAGGTGGGCCACTATCCGGACTATGGAAAGTCAGCTCAATTCCACCCGGCTTTTCAATGAAAATTACTTTGCTCTGCTCAGTGCTTTGAATGATCTTGGGAAAAAGGGCATTCAATTGGTTGTCTTACCCGGGGATTTCACCGATGACGGTCAACCGATGAATGTGCTGGCGCTAAGTCGGATTTTGGACGAATTTGCTGATCGATATGGGATGCGGTTTTTTCTCACCACCGGAAATCACGATCCAGTCTCCCCTTTTGGAAACCCGGATGGAAAACGGGACTTTCTGGGAGAAGAAGGCCAAAACCAAGCAATTGTCAGTGATCCGGCACTGGCAGTTGACTCCAATGCCGCAGTAAGCCCTGCTCTCGCCAATTGGGGATATTTTGATCTGATTAAGCCTCTGCAATCCTTTGGCTTCAGCCCAAACCCGAAAGACATTTTCTGGACCCATCCCTTTATGGATTGGGATTATGAAGGCTACTCTTTTGAATTTACCAAAGGAAAATCAGCGATGGAAAAACGATTGTTTACCGATCCCAAAACCGGCTTTTTGCTTCCTGATGCCAGTTACTTGGTAGAACCTACTCCGGGATTATGGCTATTGGCGATCGATGCCAATGTGTACACCTATTCCGGAACTCCGGAAACCATTGATTCTTTGGCTTGGAGAGGTTCATCCGTAGGGTTCAATTTGGCAGCCGACAATAAGGAACATCAGCTGAAATGGATTCGAAAAATCAGTGAAGAAGCCCGAAAAAGGGGAAAAACACTCGTTTCCTTCAGTCATTATCCCTTGGCTGATTTTCATGAAGGAAGCTCGGAAGAGATGGCCAAATTATTCGGTGAGGGAAAGTTTCAGCTGGTCCGGGTACCCAAGGCAGAAATTTCCAGCCGGTATGTCGATGCGGGGTTGCGAATTCACTTTGCGGGACATATGCACATCAATGACACAGGAAAAATCACCAAAGGGGACTCTACCCTCTTGATCAATATCCAAGTCCCTTCCTTGGCTGCCTACCCGCCTGCCTACAAAACCATGAAGCTTCAAGATCATTCTACCATGTATATCCAAACCCATCTCATTGAAAAGGCTGATCGATTTGACGAGTTTTTTGATCTGTACCGAATGGAGCATCAGTGGCTTGGCCAAAAAGAAGGAGCAAAACTCTGGAATCTGGAAATTTTAGATTCGGAGAATTACCTGGAATATACCGGCTTTCACTTGCAGGAATTGATCAGACTTCGATTTTCGAATTCCGATTGGCCTGAACCTTTGAAAAATCTGGTTCAGGGCATCAGCGAAGATCAGTTGGAGACCTGGCTGAATACGCCTTTGGAGAAAAGAGGAGAACTTTTGGACAGGATTTGGACAGAAATCCAAAAATCCGGAAAGCGAGGACATCTGATGGAAGATTTCTATAAAATCAAAAATGGAGGAGACCTCGGAATAAAAGAAATTCCATCCCAAAGAGTTGATCTTTATCAGCAACTTGGCAAAAAAAAGCTTGCCTCTATTGACACTTCTTTGAATGGGCAATTTTCATCCTTTCTTAGAATCCTCGGAAAACTTAGCCAGGGAATGCCTTCCGAGGATTTTTTTATTGATTTGCAAGACCTTAGCATCAGAAAGGCGGATTAAACCCGGTTAAATCATTCTTTTCGGAGCATTTCAGTCAAAAAAGGAATTGTAACTTCTGTATTAGCCTTCTTGCCTTGAAGCATTTTCACTGGATGAAATCCAAAAAAAAAGCCGAACGGAAAATCCGCTCGGCTTTTGAACTTACAACCTATAAGAAATTAATAACCAGGATTCTGAACCAAGAATCCCTGAATATTTGAAGCTCCGTCAATGGCTCTTTGGGGAATGGGAAACAGTCGCTTATTCGGATCACGGTCTGTTTTTTCGGTCCAGATGTCCTCGTATTTACCAAATCGGATTTGATATACCCTTCTTAATCCTTCCCAATACAATTCAAAGCCAGATTCGCGGAAGAGGATATCCATGTCCATGGAATTTAGGGCTGCAGGAGTCTGAGCAGGCCGGGCGTTTCTTGAGGTTCGAAGGGTATTCACGTCTGCCAGCGCTCCGGTATTGTCGCCTTTTCTCAATTTGGCCTCTGCCCGCATCAGGTACACCTCACCCAATCTGAGCAATACGATATCCACGCTGCTGTTGCTGCAGCAATTGGGTGCTGTCCGGCTAAACTGATATTTGGAAAAGCGGTGTCCGGTATTGTGAAGGCTTCCCTCATTGGTAAAATCTACCTGGAAGTTATGGTCCACATAGCGAATATCCGCACCGCTGCTTCTTCTGTTGATTACGGGATATATTCTGACTTTTCCGTCCTCGCAGGTAATTATGCTACCGGTTTCATCCTTTCTTGGACCCCAGATGATTCCCCTGAGGATTCCTCGGTCCATTTCAAACTCGGTGGCCTCCACACAGTAGTAGTGATCGGCATCATTGGTCGGATTGACTCCGGTGAGATCTCTTAGGTTCTCGGGAATAATGGTATTCTCCTGAAAGAACCGTGCATCAGCATCAGCAGGGTCCACATCTCCATAAGCATCATACCAAGACTGAATAAAATCCGGGGTTGCCGCTACAGCATCAGTACCGCGGGTATTGGGAAATTCCGGTCTTGGAATCTGATCTCCGGAAATGGACCAATACTGCCATCGGCTGTGTTCTGTTTGCAATACTCCTCGCTGATCCAGGGAGAAAATCACCTCCGGATTGGTATTGTTGTCGTCATTGAAAATATCAAAGTATTCAGGGGAAAGAGAAAAAGGCCCATTGATAATGTTGCTAGTGTATTGGATTACCTTTTCCAAATCTTCTTGTTGGAAATTGGGTGTCCCGTAAGGATCCCGATAGACTGCTGCATTCAGGTACAGTCTTGCCAAAAGTCCTTCCACAGCATATTTGTTCATCCTTCCAGGGCCATTGGTACTGCTGATGACCCCCACCACGGAGAGCAACTCAGACTCCAAATATTCCACCGCCTCTTGACCGCGGAGTATTTGGGATTGCTGATCAGATCGATCTTTCTTAAACACCAATCCCCAGTTGTCCAAAGCCAGCATATTCAGATAGGCCTTGATTGCTACCATTTCATAAAGGGGATTCTGAGCCGAGCTATTCCCATTTTCCACTTCCAAACCCAATTGCTCCTCGGCTGCTACTGCCCGGGATAGACCTAACGTTATAAAGGTCCAGGAGTCACCCACCAAACTGTTGCCCGGTGTCATGAGATGCTGATGGACAGCGATGAATTTACCTCCGTCAAACCAGTCTCTACCTCCACGGTAGGGAAGAATGCCCTCGTCCGAAGCGACTTCCTGAAGGCCAAAATTGGTAGTGTGCAACCATACCTGCCGGAGCATTCCATAAACAGGAGCAATCGAACCGCTTACAATCTCGGCCTGACCGGTACCGGTGAGGGATTCATCCAGAATCTCCTCCTCCAGAGTCGTACAACTCAGGAACGTGACAAAAAACAAGGTCACGGGAATTAATTTTCTAATATTAAACGTCTTCATTTTTTTGATGATTTAATGATTAATTTCCTTTCTTTTCCACCTTCACCTTAGAAGGTCAGATTAAGATTGAGCATAAAAGTCCTAGCTCGTGGATAAGTGAATCGGTCAATCCCGAAAGTCTGAATTCCTCCGGAAGTAGATCCTGTATTGACTTCAGGGTCATAACCGCTGTAATCTGTGATGACAAAGAGGTTTTGTCCTGTGAGAGAAAACCGGATATTCTGAAATGCATTACCCACTCCCAATCGCTCAGGATTTACAGAGTAACCAAGAGAGGCGTTGTTGAGCCTGAAGAAAGCCCCGTTTTCCAAGAATCGGGTAGAAACGGTGTTGGAGTTGTTGATGGATTCTTCGGGAAACTGAACTGCGAAGTCGGTAGTATTATTGGATCGGGAAAGCTGAGCCTTAGTGAAAAGGGACATGGTGGTATGATTGTAGATTTTGTTCCCGGCTCCACCGTTGAAATTCAAGGTCAAATCAAAGTTTTTGAATCTCATCGAGGAATTGATCCCGTAGATCATATTGGGAATAGCACTTCCTACCACTACCCGGTCATTGTCCAATATTTCTCCATCTCCATTCACATCCACAAATCGGTTTAGCCCATCTTCACCGATTCCGTCAAACTGTAGCATGTAGAATGCACCGATCGGTTGGTTGTTGATGTATCCGTTGATGGTAGCTCCGGTCTGTCCAGCCCCTTGGGCCGCACCTGTAGTCAATACGGAGTAGGGAGAATCCCTGACTTCATTTTGGATAAAAGTAATATTACCTCCAATGGTGTAAGTAAAGGCTTTTTGAGGATTGCTGTTGTAATTAAGAGCAAGCTCAAACCCCTGATTCACGATCTCCATATTGTCGATATTATCCCAAAAAGTGGAAGTAGGCTGAACGGGATCTGCAGGGACCACCTCCAAGAGGATATTGGATGAAACCTTGTTGAAATAATCCACAGTACCGGTCAGACGGTAGTCCAAAAAGGCAAAGTCAAACCCTACATCAAACTGGGTGGACACCTCCCACTGCAAATCGGGATTGGCCAAGCGGGTAAAAACAATCCCATAGGGATAATCGTCCAGAGAATTTCCGTCCGTGTCAATGGGATAGGTATTCAAACTGCCTGCCCCTGTAGCCAGTCGATCTTCGGAGAAACTTGCTTTGGTAATCTTTGAAGGAATCTCCTGATTTCCGGTTTGACCCCAGCTGGTTCTCAGCTTCAGGTTATTGAAAACAGAACCAGCCATAAAGCCTTCTTTGCTCAGATTCCAGCCTAAGGCAAAGGAAGGAAAATAACCGTACCGGTTGTTTTCACCAAACTTGGAAGATCCATCAGCTCTGAAAGTGGCAGTAAACAGGTATTTCTCATCATAGACGTAATTGAGCCTACCAAAAAAGGACTGAAGTTCATTTCTGACCGCGGAGGCATTGACCGTAGTAGGAAACTCGCTGGTGCTATTGTGATCCTGATATCTAGGTTCAATATTATTGGCTGCAAAGCCTCTTGAAGAAGTGCCTCTGAATTCATCCAAAAAAGTCTGGAATGAATGCCCTACCAAGACGGTAAAGTTGTGCTTGTAATTATTCCAATTGTAGGTAAGTGTATTTTCAATCAGGCTGTTTGTATTGGATGAGATCAATTCATCCAGAGTCCCGTCAGATACATTGGACTCATTGACTACCTCTGGAAAAGGCTTGTATTGAATATATCGGGCGGTATTCGAATAATCCACCCCGAGATTGAGCTTGTAGGTCAGCCCATCGATAATTTCAAATGAAGGGGAAATAGTCCCCAAAATCCGGTTATTCGCAGCATCGTCACTGTAGAGCTCATTTCGTTTTAGCGGGTTCAGCGCATTGGTGTTGAGCAAAGTAGGCTCACCGTTGGTAAATGCGGGAATGGTTGGATTTAAGTAAAGCATATCGCTGGCAATAGAACCAATTGCCGGACGGAGGTTTTCCGTATAGGATGCTGTCAAATTGTAATCCACGATCAGGCGGCCTTCAAAGGCTTTCTGATTCATATTGAGCTTTCCTGAATACCGTCTCAGATTGCTGTTTTTCAGAATTCCTTCCTGATCCTGATAGCCAAGAGAGGCGAAATATGAAAAGCGCTCAGAATTAGCTCCGCTCATAGAGAGGCTATAATCCTGAGAGAAACCTACCTGAGTCAGCTCATCCTGCCAATTGGTATTTCCTCCAAAATCCTCCAAGTTCCCTCCTACCGCGACTACTTGTCGTCTAAACTCATCCGCACTGAAAACATCAATGGTATTGGCCATTGAAGACCAAGCTGTAGAAGCAGACAAATTGACCTGGGAAGAGCCCGACTTTCCTTTTTTGGTAGTGATGACAATCACCCCGTTGGAAGCACGAGAGCCATACAGTGCGGTGGCACTCGCATCCTTGAGTACATCGATGCTTTCGATGTCATTGGGATTGAGAAAGTTGAGCGGATTGGATGCGATACCTGTATCGGAGTTATCCAAAAGAAACCCGTCCAAAACATAAAGGGGCTGAGTTCCTGACCTCAAGCTACCAATTCCTCGAATAATTACATTCTGATTGGCGCCGGGCTCCCCACTGACAGAGGTAATATTTACCCCGGCCACTTTTCCCTGAAGAAGATCTACTGGATTGGTGATGACTCCGCGGTTGAAATCTTCATTTTTCAGGGAACCTATCGCACCGGTTACATCCGAGCGCTTTTGGGTACCATAACCCACAACAACAATCTCGTTGAGTTGGGAACTTTCGGGCTCCAGTCGGATCATCAGCTTGGACTCGGACCCCACGACGATCTCTTGGGGAGCGTAACCCAAGTAGGAAATGACCAATACCGCATCACTTCCCACATCCAATGAAAAATTACCATCCAAGTCAGTGATTGTTCCTGTGGTGGTTCCCTTTACCAAAACAGCCGCACCTGGCAATGGAGCCCCTGTCTCATCGACTACTGTTCCGGTAATCACTTCGAGCTCTGCTTTTTGCAATGCTAAGGGAAATGTAGGCCTGGCGAAAAGTCCTATTCCCCCTGTGAAAAAAAAGAGCATACTGCACAGCAACCCGGTTTTAAAAATTCGGGCTGCATCAAAATTTGTAAAGTTTACCATTTTCAACTGGTTTAAAGGTTGGATTAAGCCACGAAGTTAGACTGACCGCTTCCCTTAGACCGGAATTGAAAATCAACAGATTATGAAATTACTTCATGTATTTTTTTGAAAAAGACCTGTCTTTTTTAATGAAAATTTATTTTTGAATTAGACAATTGTTACCTGCCGCTTTTGAAAAAAAATTATCAAAAACCAAATCTGGAAAAAAGACAGTCCATCCTATTTCATCTCAGTAAAAACTCAATTTAATCCAAAAAGGATGTTAATAGTGAAAGATTACAAATCCTTATACCAATTAACAATCAGTTCACCTGATTGAAATGCGCCGAAACCAATTTCCAGCCGTTTTCACGCTCTACCCAGACATCCAGGAAGTTCATTTCGTGGGTTTCTTCTTTCCCCAAAGTAGTCATGGTCATCGCTCCTTCAGCATGTACCACTGCCGTTGTTCCAAAAATCCGGACAATGGGCCTCCTCAAGGAAACCTGATTCAGCCTTCTTTTGGGATTCTGAAACTCCTGCCGCAATTCTTCCTTGGTTTCCGGCTTCCCGTTGTAGCAGATTAATAGCCCCTCGGCATCAAAAAGCTGCTCGAATTTATTGAGATCAAAGCTTTCCCAGACTTTGAATTTTTCCAAAGAAAGCGCGACCAACTCTGATTCTGAAATCATAGCTGAATGTGTTAAGTAGGATGAGGGCGAAAGGGTGATTTCGCTGTGTTCATAAGGTACAAAGCCTTTGCCAAAAGTCAAATGATTGGAGTAAATGCTTAATTCTTATTCCATAAATGGTGAAATAGTCCAAAAAAATTGCTCAGATCAGGGTCAGTTATTTTCCAAGAAACTCTCTGCAATCCTTAGTGGTCTAAATATCAGCCTGTTTTTCACTTTGAGGGCCCGGCTTCGCTTAGCGATATCCTTGAGCGTTTTTAGTACTTCCAAAGTGTGCTCCCCTTTATTGATCATGACACACTCTGCCATCGCGGCCCTGCCTGCATCGGTAATCTCGGCACGGGAAGCAATTCCTGACTTGTGTAGATTTTCCAAGACTTGTGTCGCCCAAATCACCGGAACATGCCCCGCTTCGCAAATCCAGGAGATCTCTTCCTGCACCTCCACCAACCGCTCGAAGCCAATCTCCACTGCCAAATCTCCCCTTGCAATCATCACCCCAAAGCAAGGCTCTTTCATGCTTTCCAGCAACAGTCCCGGTAGCTGAACGACCGCATCCCGGGTTTCGATTTTCAAAATAACCGGAGGTGGAGTAGCAGTCAATTTGAGCATTTCACTCCGTAAGTCAGCCAAGTCTTCTGGGGTCCTTACAAAAGAAAACCCAACCGTATCAGCCAATTTTATTACCAAGGGAAGGCATTTTCGGTCAAAATCTGTCAGAGAAGAAATAGCTAAAACAGAGTCAGGAAAATTGATCCCTTTTTCATTTTTCAGGAATGGTTTTTTAGATGAAATCCGCTCTATTTTCAAGGCTGCACCTTTCTTGGTGATCCTTTCCACTCTGGCCCTGATCAGTCCATCATCGAAATAGATCCGCTCCCCCACCTTCAGACTCTGAATCAGCCCCGGCTCATTGGGACTTACCACCACCTCTTTCTGGGTAAACCCTTTGGCCGAATCGCTCAACCAGACTCTACCTCCTACTTTGATTTCAGCTTTGCCTGATTCTCTGCCTTTTTGAAGCAAAACAGTGCGAATCTTGGGACCTGCCAGATCAAAATGTATAGCACAGGAAAGACCTGTTTTTTTACAGGCTCGCTGAATTTCTCTGACCATCTGGGTCCAGGTATTGGGATCGTCATGGGCGCAGTTGATTCGGGCTACGCCCATACCATTTTGCAAGAGCTTTTCGACATATTTCTTTTCATCAAAAAAAGACCGATCAAAAGTAACCATGACCGAAGAGGGCCATTCTGCATGATGCAGTCCAAATAGGCGTTCGCTGTTCTTTTGGATTTTCTTCGATCCAAACTCCATGGAGCAAGGATCCAAAGGGCGAACTTCCTCTCCCAGTCTCGAAAGGGTCACCTGAATCTGACGATACACATGGCTTTCGCAGCTGGCAAGAGAGGATAGACCTTCTTCATGAAGGCTCTCCTGAAGCTCTTGGATGTCAGTTTTCCTTAAAATAAGGTAATTGAGCAGGTTTTTGGCCGACTCTAACTGAGAGGGATGAACAGCACTTAAAAGAGAAGCATAGCGGGTAGGACTGTTTCTCATTTCCTCTTCGAGTTGGAGAAGAGCACTTCGCAAAGTATCTAGTTCGGGCGACATAGGTTTCCGCAGGTTTGCTTACAAGTTCTGATTTATCCAGTACAATTGGGAAGGATTTTCAGCATTTGGAGAGATTTTTTTTTTGGAACAAGTCGGCTATCCCTCAGGGAATTACATGCACAATGAAAATTATTTTCATTTTCTCTGAAGCGAAAAACAGCCTCTATTCGTCCTGAGAGCATATTTAAAACTAAACCCACTTACTATGCGAGTAACAAAGAGCATCTTTTCCGCTTTGGCGGTGAGCGGCACCCTCCTGATGAGTTCCTGCTTTGACAATCTGGAAAACACCCCACTCCCACCCACAGCTTACGTGTCCATTTATCAAGGCTCCCCGGATGCACCGGCTATGGATATCTTTGCCAATGCCAACCGAGTCAACCGTGATCCTATGGAGTTTACCCAAGTCTTGGGATACAGTCCCTTCTTCCCCGGCGAAAGGGATTTCCGGTTTGCAGCAGTCAATTCGGCAAGTTCTCTCCTGGAAAAAGAATTTGAATTGAAAGCAGATTCAGTTTACTCCCTTTTTGTAATCAATGAAACTGCCGCTTTGGATGCCTTTTTGGTCAAAGATATTTGGGAAGAACCCAGTGCCACTCAAGCCCAGCTGAGATTTGTCCACCTATCTGCCGATACGGAATCAGTGGACCTTTTTGTCAATGATACAAGCACTCCCCTCCTAGAAGAATCCTCATTCAAGGATGTATCGGAATATCTGGAACTGACTCCGGGCAATACAATCCTAAAAATCAAGTCCTCTGAAACCGGAGAAACCCTACTCACCTCAGGAACCTTAGACCTGAAAGGAAACCGGGTGTATACGCTGGTGGTAAGGGGAATGAGCAGCGAACCTTCAGGCCCCAAAAAACTAGACATTCAGCTGATCACCAATTACATCGCTTACTAAAGACGCCTCATTTTTTTGACTGAATTTCCCGGAGCCTAGGGTGGGCTTCGGGATTTTTTTATTTCCCCTCTCCACCAGGAATAGTCGAATCAGAACCATCCCGATTGGCCCGGTAATGGGGAGACATGATTTCTATCCCGTACTTCTGACAGCAGTCCTGAATGTTTTGATGAAGATGGGAATAAATGATCGCCTGCTTATTGGGCTGCTTGGTGTAGGCATTGATCTGATAGGAGACATAAAAGTCATCCAGGCTTGTCTGGAGAACAAAAGGCTTGGGGTCTTTTTCAATATATTCAGTGGCCAAAGCAGCCTCGATGAGGGTTTCATGGATTTTTCTCCAGGGAATATCATAGCCCAGAGTGACCGAAGTATAAAGAATTAAGCCTTGGCCTTCGGCTTGAAGGGAATAGTTGATGGTATTTCCTGTCAAAACTGAGGAGTTGGGGATGGTAATGATCTCATTTTTGGGAGTCTTGATGCGGGTGACCAAAATGGTCTTCTCAACCACATCGCCCTGCACATCTGCAATCTTTATCCTGTCCCCGGGCTTGAATGGCCTCATGTAAGTGATCACCAAGCCGGCAATCATATTGGTGATCGCTGAGGAAGAACCCAAAGAGAAAATCACCCCGACAAATACACTGACCCCTTTGAAAATCGGAGAATCTGACCCGGGCAAATATGGAAAAATCAAAACAAGGGTAAACGCCAAAAGCAGAAAACGGACGATATTATAGGTGGGCATTGCCCAATCAGGATGAAAACCAGCCACCTGAAGTCTTTCCAGCTCTATCTCCCGGAAAATAAACCGGACAAAGCGAATCAGGTATCTCATAAAAATTATGATTACCAAAATGCTGAATAAGTTGGGTAGATAATCCAATGTAGATTCAAATATTCTGCTGACTGGATTCAAGACCCAACTAAGAATATCATCAGACCAGTCCTCAGAGGCTGGAAAAATACTGAAGAGGATAGGCAGCAAGAGATAGAGTAAAATCAAAACGAGAATCCACCTCAGGATTTTAATCAGTTGAATAGTCAGCCCTTTTTCCTGATCGCTGGTGAGGAAGGTGTATCCCTTATAGGTCAAATCCCTAAACACCCTGCTACCTTTTGAAGAGACCCAATGGACAAGTCTGTGGGTGGCTTTATGAATCAAAATAAAAATAAGGACTGCCGCCAAAATCGCTAAAAGGGCAAGGGATATCCGTTTTATCCAGGCTTCTACTTTGTTTTCCTCCTGGTAGTTAAGAATATCCTGATTGATTACATCCCGGACAGCTATAGCCAAACTATGGATATCATATTGGTCATCCCGGATATCCTGTTGAGTTACTGTACCGATTATTTCGTTTTTGTATAGGATATCGTATCCATTTTCCAATTCCTCTATTTGAAGGGAATCAGCCACATAGCGTGGATTGGTAGCAAGTTTTTGGATTCTCTCGGTAATTCTTTTGGCTCTTTCCTCGGCAGTAAGAGACCCCAATCTGGAATAAACAGTAAACAGGGTATCTTGGAAAGCTCCGAGTACAGGAAATCCGATATTTTGCTCTGCTTGGGGTGGCTGATTTGAGGTAGATTCCTGCTGAAAGGAAAACCCATTAGAGGCAAGCAAAAGACAAAATAACAGGACAGGGATAATGAGAATCCGCGAATAATTATTTTTCATAGGAGCTATAATTCCAAATGAATTTAGAAGAAAAAAATATCTTTTTGGGGAGGTGGTATCGCTAGGGCAAAAATTTCATAAAACGGGATACTAGATCAAAAAAAACACCCCGAATAGCTTCAGGGTGTGTCGTTGGTTTAGCTTTCGGTTTTTTTATTTCTTTTGGACCGTACCAAAGTTGACTTTCAGAGCTGCGCCGAAAAAGCCGGGATTATTCCCTGTGCCAGAGATATCCTGCAAAGGATAATTGTAGAACGGCATCAACAGATAGGCAGCTTTCTTAGACTCCAAAACCACAATATTTACTCCCAGATTAGCCGTAGCAAATGGAATAAAGCGGGAAGATGGAGTGTCCACTGTAGAAAGACTAGATACTGATTCAGACCTGAGCGTAAATCCATCAGAATTGGCAGACTGAGCATCAAATACTGCCACTTGACGGAGATAGCTGTTCTCTTGCTGAGCTTTGTTGGTAAATGCCATCAGATTAGAGAACCCTGCCTGTATGGCGATCGATTGCCGACGATTGACCGGATAGGTGACGAATAGCGGGATATCAATCTGCACCTGAGATACATCCACTTCCTGACGCACGGGATAGGAAGCGTTGGCGATCTGCACAAAGCTCTCCCCTTGGTCAGATTGATTGAAGAAATTGACCCCCATTCCCGAGCCAAGTTCAAGTTTTTCACCCAAGGCCCAATTTACCTGAGCTCCCAAGCCCAAGGAAGTACCGGAGATGGACTGATTGTCTGCTTGAGAGCTGCTTACTCCGGGACTAAAGCCCAAGGAAAGGGTTCGTGTCCGGTATTCATCTGCACTTGTGGGCTGTTTCTCCTCCGCTTCGGTCAATTCGGCAATTTGTTTCTTAAGCGCCTCGACTTTGCTTTGGGTGAGTGAATCCTCCGCACTCATTTTCGCTTCAGCAATTGGAGTGGAGGACCTACGCTCCTCCTTCGACTCCATTTCCGATGGTGTAGCTTTTGTTTCTTTCCCGGCAGCATCTTCTTTTTCGGCCAGGAGCAAAGGCTGTCCGTTTTTCTTGTGATCAAAATTAGCTTTAGGCTTTCCAGGGTCGGAATTTAGCGCAAGCTGTGGGGAGGTCTCCTGAGGCTTGACTTCCTGTGTTTCAGGTGACGGGGAATTATCTTCTGCGAGAGAGTTAATCTCTTCTTTGAGCGGATTTTCCTGAACGGGTTCATTGAGGCTTTGTTCGGCGAGATTTTCCTGTCCTGTCGGATTTAATTCTCCGATTTTGCCCATATCCAAGGCAAAATAAGCCGCAAGGAAAATCAAAAGGGACGCGGCCATTCCCCCTGCCCAGTAGGCAAATTTGAACCCTACACCGACTCTTTTGGCCTGAAAAGCCTCCCAGGCCCCTTCCTCATAAGGAACAGGATCATTGTCCTGATGCCTTCGCAGGTTCTTTGCGAGCCATTTATCCAGATTATCTTCCTGCATATTCTTTCAGATGTAATTTGATCAGCTGACGGAGCTTGGTTTTGGCCCGCGTCAGGTAAACTCTCGAGGAGCTTTCGGTTATGTTTAACTGCTCAGCTACCTCACGGTGACTGAATCCCTCCACCTCATAGAGGTTGAAGACAATTTGCTGGTCCTCGGGCAGCTGGTAGAGGAGCTTGAGAATCTCCTCGTAGGCCAGGTCGTCCGGGGCATATACGGGGTCGAAAACGGGCGTTTCGCCGTCTGCTTCCTCGTGGTTTTGTATACGTTTATTTTTTCTGTAATAATCAATGGCTGTGTTGACGGTAATTCTTCTCAGCCAAGGCTTGACGGCAGGAGCTTGTTCCAGTTTTTTCAGGGAATCAAAAAATTTCAGGAAGGAATCCTGAGTGATTTCCTGGGCCTGATCCCGACTTTTGACATAGGAGAGACCAATCCCCATGACAAAGCCATAGTAGCGCTTGAAAAACACTTCTTCATGCTTTCTGGATCGACGTTTGCAACCGTCAATCAACTCTTGGTCCGACCAGTTCAAATCAAATCTTGCCCCGTTAGTAGTAATTAAATCAAGCCTAGCTTACCTCCGATCAATCTTTTTCCAAATCACAATCCCCTTCGCAATTAAAATCAAAGAAGTTGCAGTTTTCCCGGATATAGATACTCATTCGGTTTACCACACTCTCCTGAAGTGGCATAAATGCCCTTTTTAAGTCGATTTTCAGGGTATCATTTACCGTATTGCCGCTTGTCGACCCACAATTGGTAAACTGAGGAAAAAGGTAAAGCTGAACTCGCTCCGGCATGCTTTCCTGCACGCCCCCATCCCAAACCAAAAGATAATCTCCATTGCAGGATGAATTTCTTCTGACGACCAGTTGAAGCTCGTTTCCGGTTCGTTTGACTGCCCGGATTTCGCCAAGATTGGCGCAGAAGTTATTGCTTCCCCGCTCAAAGTTGAGCTGTTGATACAGCTTTTGATTGACCTGAAACCGCACTTGGTCAAATCTCACCTCATAAGAAACTCCCAAAAAAGGAGAATCCATATCCCCTTCCTCAGCACAGGAAACGAAGAATAACAACAAGAATATCCTTAGCAGGGATTTCATAGGTTGGTTTGTTTTTATGATGTAGACGAGAAGTAGCTAAGAGATGCTACAATTCAAACAAAAATCGACAAGGACATCTTTCAAAGTTTTCTATAAAATATCAAGACGGAAACGAGTCCCTGCACAGGATGTCGGTAAGCATCAGGCAGTTCTCCGATTACCTGAAAGTCCAGACTTTTCCAAAGGCTAACGGCAGAATGATTAGTGGAGATCACAAAATTAAACTGCATGGCCTGAAACCCCAATGCTTTGGCTTCTTTCAGGGCAAAACTACCCAAAGCCCTACCTATTCCTCTCCCCTTTTGACCCGGATCTACCATAAACCCCGCATTGCACACATGATCTCCCAAATCAGGCTGATTGGCTTTGATATAAAATGTACCCACTGCCTTTCCTTCCATCAGAGCGATGTAGGTATTTTTATCTTCATCCAACCAATAGCCCATCATTTTTTCCTTGGATGAGTTAGGGAAAAACACGTAGGTACCCCCTGCTTGGATAATAGGCTCAATCACAGCCCAAAGGGCGTCTTCATCGCTCTTTTTTGCAGGTCTAATCTCCAAACTCGGGTTCATCTTGACGGATTTTGTTTTTCAGTTCAAATTAAGCCAAGTAATTCAAACTTGGTCTGAAGATTTTTCAGGTATCTTCGCTAGCTTTTACACCTAGCCTATGCCTCAGCCTACTTCCTATCAGAAAATACCGGGAATTATCATGGCCCTTTCATCAGCTATTTTTTGGGGAATATCGGGCACCTGTGCCCAGTTTTTATTTGAAAATCGGGAATTAAATCCCGCTTGGTTGGTGACATGGAGGATGTCTATTGCAGGTTTGATTTTGGTTTGCTTTTCTTTGGTTCAGGAAAGAAAAACCGCCTTCGAAATCTGGAGAAAACCCAAGAATGCCATTCGCCTTCTGCTCTTTGGTATCCTTGGGATGGTGGCTGTCCAATACACTTATTTTTACAGCATTTCCCTCTCCAATGCTGCTACGGCAACGATCCTTCAGTATATCGGCCCGGTATTCGTGGTCGCTTTTTACGCCATCAAAAACCGAAAATGGCCGATTTTGGTAGAATATGCCGCATTATTTCTGGCTCTTTCTGGCACCTTTCTTCTAGTCACGCACGGCTCTTTGGAAGAACTCGTTATTTCTGAAAAGGCTGTTTTCTGGGGAATACTATCCGCTTTGGCTTTGGCTTTTTACACCATTCAGCCCGTGGGTTTGCTCAGAACGTTTTCGCCAGCTGCGGTGACGGGTTGGGGTATGCTGATCGGAGGAATTACCTTTTCCCTATTCACCCAGCCTTGGTACTTTTCAGGCACTTGGGATTGGCAGACCTGGGCTGCCTTTGCCTACATCGTCGTCTTCGGGACAGTACTGGCCTTCTATTTTTTCCTCAAATCCGTAACGATCATCGGCGCTACCAAGGCAAGCCTGCTGACAAGTGTGGAGCCGCTTTCTGCTGCGATTACAGCGGTTTTTTGGCTTGGAGTCAGTTTCCTGGGTTTGGATTGGTTGGGAACAGGCTTGATTTTGGCTACAGTGATTTTGCTGACTTTGGGTAAAAGTTCCGAGGAATCCACCACCCACTAAACGCAGAAAAGCCAGCCTAAATGGCTGACTTTTCAGGAGGTTGGCTGGTAAATAGGGGTTATTTCTTACTTGGAAAGGACTTATCAGACGGAGGAGTCAATGTAGGCGCATCCTTTCTGGGCTGCTCCTCCTCGAAAACCGACTCAAATGTAGGCGCTGCATCCATTCGCTCTCCAAGTCCCCATTGGTTTTTGGGAATCCCAAACCAATGAAGTAAAGTAGCCGCAAAAGAGGTGGCATCGTAAGGCACCTCTCCCGCTGAACGGAATACGGTATTCGGTTTTACCCAAGGAGAAACCATAATCGCCGGAACTCTCGGGCCCATCAAGTCAAATCTAAAACCATCTTTCAAATCATTTGGCCAAGGCTTGTTGGCGTAAGGAGGCGGAACGTGATCACAAATCCCTCCCGGCTTCGAAAAAGTGACCACAAATAGCGTCTCTTCCCAAGCCGGGCCGTTTTTGATGGCTTCATAGACATCATTGAGTGCCTTCTCAGCAGGAACCATATCTGCACCCGGATGATAGGAAGTAGTCCCGTTTGGTGCGATCCAGACCGGTTCCAAAAAGCTGAAAGCCGGCAATTTACCTTCCTGTGCCTGCTGGAGGAAATTATTCATTGTATCAATGTAATCCTTGGTATCCGAATCCACACTAGGAATCTGACCATTCAGATAGAGGTGGTAGGTGAAAGGAACACCCTGCCATTCGATGGCATTGTAGATTTTCCAATCGCTGATACCTTGGTTCCAAAGCACTTTCCAGAGCGACTGTCTTCTTGGATATTGAGGCCAGTTGGCATAGATGCTTCCTCCTTCCCAGGTGTCCAGTCTATTCATCGCAGAGCCAGTCAAAGCAAATGATCGGTTGATATCCGTCCCGCCGGGTACTGAAGAAAACCACTCATCGCTCGAGGCAAAGTTTTCTGCCAGTCCGTTCAGAATAGGAAGTTGATCTGGAGTAAGGGTATTCATCACATCCGTAGAGGAATTGTTCCTCACAAATCCCTTCATATCCGGCTTTTTACCGGCAGGATAACCCGGAACCTTCTCATAAAACATCTGCTGAAGTCCATCTGAATTGTCATGAAAAGGATCCTGACGCTGGTCGGATAGGTCTATGTCCTCACTCGGCTTGCCGTCATTAAATTTCTTGGGATAGGCTTTTTTATCTCCATCCCAATTGTAAAAGTCAGGATCTACACCCACATAAGGGTGATCCTTGCCGATGGTATGGATAGCCGATCTGTCTTTTTCATAAAGCCAGCCGACCACATTATCAAAGGAACGACTTTCCAGCATGTAAAAGACCACATGCTTGATCTTGGTGCGGAAGTAGTCCATAGTACCGGGAGCTGGTTGGGCTGAGCTTACTGCATCCTTTGTCTGGAAATAGGTCAGAGAAGAATATTCCGCCATTTCACAAGGTAGTTCCTGCCCGGTTACCACTGCTTTCAAAGGTTCTTTGGCTGTGGGTGAAAAAGACCAGATGGTATAATCTCTTTCCCCGGGAATCCAGGTGAGCAGATGATCTCCTAATCCGATGATTCGGTGTTTCGGTGTGATTTTAGCCCATTTTCCTCCGTTTACTTCGGGGATAGAGAGAGGGACAGTATTCATAGGATCAAAACTCCATATTCTGTAGGAGGACTCCAGAACATGGCGATCCAGCACATAATTATTCAAATAGATCAAGTCGTGTCCTTCCTGAATGGTAGGAAATCCCCCCTGAGGAAGATAGGTGGAAGGCAAAGGGTCCGAAGAATTGGGTTTTGCAGGATTGGGGTCAAAATTGTAAAGCATGTAAGTTCCTCTGCCTGCCCCACCCACGAAAAAGAGCATAAAATTGCCCATAGAGTAAAGTGGCAGATGGTCTTGCTCATGCGGATCATTCGAATAATGACTTCGATAGTTCCAAAACTTTTTGGAAGACCAGACGCCTTGCTGGACGGCAGGACCGTTTAGGGGATCCTTGGAGGTGGGGTCAAATTCCAAAAGCTTGTAGGGATAATTTTTCCCATTGACAGCATCCAAGCCAGCCCCCCACTCCAGTAAATATCCCCCAATCTGGGTGATTCTGTGGGTAGAAGGAATCTGGGCAGAGGAGTCCAGAGGGACTTGTTCAAAGATAGGGCCATTCGCCAGTGAAAATTTCCAAACTAAATAGGAATTGGAGTTGGCACTTCGGCCGATAAGGTAGGCAGACATAATTGAAAATGAGTTAGTTGAAAATGGTAAAAATCAATTTGCCGATTTTGATTCGGCTTAAAGAAATGTAAGAACAAAAACTAATAAAAAATAAAATATTCTGAAAAAAGTGATAAATTCCACTAAAATTAATTCAATTTATTTCCACTAAAGAAGATTCTCTTTTTTGGAGTCTATTTTCAAAATTTAATTCATTCAAACTAATTTTTATCCAATTATGAAAAAAAGCATCGATATCATTTTAGATGGAGACGAGGACTTGTTTACCCGGCTTTTCTCCTACTCAGAGGGACTCCAAAACTCCAATTTGACGACTCTTCAGACTTTCATGGCTCACTTTTTCAACCAAACCCTGGAAAGAGACGGCTATTTTGGCGCATGGGCTATGGTGTGGAAGATCGGAGACCAATTCAATCTGAAGCTTTCCAGTCCCCATCATGATTTGAGAGTGTATTGCGAAAAGATTCCTGCCTTTTTGGAAGCTGGCAAATTGGGACTGCAAATCTATGAGCAAAATGAAGCTGCCATCCAAAAGGTCATCCAAGACACCGGTAAGGAAATGCGCTTTATTTTACCCTGGGGCCTTTCTCTGGCCAGACCAAGATCAATCCAATTACTGCATTTCCCGCCGATTGAGACCTTCGTCTACTTGGACTATCTCTTTTCTCCTACCAATCGCCGCTGGGAAAATCTTTTGGGCTACAATCGATTTTCCCGAACCCGTTTTTCACTGTTAGAAAGCATCGTGGATTTTGTACCCCTTGGGGCACCGGGTGGAGACAATGAGGGAATCGATCACTTCAACGGCACTTTTGCAGATTACGTCAGAAAAATGCTGAATGCCCGGCTTTCTGATTTGGGCAACGGAGTGACTCAGCCAGTGGTAGGCTATGGTGGACCGGTCATGGAATGGCTGCAGCAGACGTTTCCTGATCGGGTTAAGGGAACATTAAACCCCCTCTCTCTGATCTACCTGAACCTTAAAGAAGGAAAATCCTGCACCACCCCCGTCCTTTGTGCCAACCACCCGAGCAAGTACTTGTACTATGCTGACAAGCCTGACAGCCCTGAAAAGAGACAAATCCTGGTACAGGACCTAGTGGCAGCCGGTTGGCAAGCACATATGGCAAGATACCCTTTCCAAAACCCTGAGGCCCTGCTTCAAAACCTGATTAATTTCTGGACGGACAATCCAAGATTGAAAAAAATCATGGTTCAGGAAGACCAAGAGTACAGCTTCAACCCCTAAAGAATGTTCAACTATTTTGGATATGGCTCGAATCTCAATCTGATTTCCCTTCGTGCCAAAGGGGTCACGCCCCTTTATACCCAAAAAGCAATATTGAAAGGATGGAAACTGGATTTCAGCGTACAGCATTGGTTTGAGCATGAGGGAGGAATGGGAAATATCCGGCCTACCGGAAACCCCGGCGATCAGGTGGAAGGCAACTTTTACTCCTGCCCAGATAGCCAATTGAAACAGTTGGATCAATTGGAAGCCTATGGAATCGGCTATGATCGGGTAGAAGTCGAAGTCCAAACCAAATCCGGATTGGCCAAAGCCTGGGCCTACGTGGGCCTCCCGGCCTTTGTCAAGCCAGGACTCCTTCCTACCCGACGGTATTTAAATCTCATTCTGCATGGAGCCCGCACGGCAGGATTAAGCGAAAAGTATATCAAAAAACTGGAAGGCCAGCAGATTCTTCTCTCCCCTGATTTTCCTGTATTCAAGGCTCCTGAGGGTGATTTCCCCAGCTGGGATGAAAAAACATTAAGCGATCATCCCATGCTCACCGGACTCTGCGGAGAAGTTTTTGATATGAGTAAGGCTAGGTGGGAGCTGCATTCCTTATGGCCCATCTTCGGGGGAAAAGACATGACCCTATTCCACATCAAACGACACGATTCCAGTACCGGAGAAGAAACCTTTTCAGACTTCCTTTCAGGAGACATTTCTGATGGAGCTAAAAAATACCTCAACACCTATTTACATGCCTACGGGAAAGAATTTACCTACGCCGGGAAACTTAACTATGATTCCCATCCCAAATGAATTTAACTTTTAAGATTGTAAACTTATTTCTACCTTATCATACCCATATATCTTATGAAAAATTACCACCCAGCCATGCCCCATGGGCCAATCAAAGAAGTGCTGCCAGACGTCTTCTTTGTGATGGGCACCATGAAAAATGAGTTTTTCGGTTCGATGTGGCAGTTTAGCCGCAACATGACCGTGGTCCGAGAAAACGGAAACCTCACCCTGATCAATACCGTCAGGCTTGGAGAAGAAGGCTTGAAAGAGCTCGAAAGTTTGGGAAAAGTAACCCATGTCGTCCGGATTGGCGATATGCATGGAGTAGACGATCCCTTCTACGTGGATCGATATGGAGCCGAATTCTGGGCCATGCCCGGAATGAGAGTACAAGAAGGGCTCAAAGTTGATCACGAGTTGGTTGAAGGGGGACCACTTCCTCTCAAGGATGCTTCCCTTTTCGTATTTCGCACTTCCAAAAGACCTGAGTCCATCATTCGTCTGGACCGGGAAGGGGGAATCATGATCGCCTGCGATTCCCTGCAAAACTGGGTCGAACCCGACGAGTTTTTTGACGAAAGCACTATACCCACTATGGAGGAAATCGGTTTCTTTAAATCCGGCAATTTAGGATTGGCTTGGATGCAGGAATGCCAGCCCCAGGCCGAAGACTTTGTCAGACTAAAAGAAATCCCATTTGAACATGCCTTGTGCGGTCATGGGTATCCCTTCATTGGGGAGGCTACCAAGACCTATCATGAGACTTTCAACCGGTTTTTCAATATTTAAACAGTGAAATCCAAGCTCGATACCCCCTACAAAGACAAACTGCCAGGCTATGTCGAGCTGAGGATACTCTGTGAATCCTATCCGCATATTCTCTTTATAGGGAAAAGGGAAAAAGACGGGAAAAGTGTGGTCCTCAAGACCCTTATCGAAAAATATCCAAAGAAAGAACAGGTTGCGGGTATCACCAGAGAATTCCAAATGGTGAGCAAGTTGCCGATAAATGGAGTCATAAAAGTCTTTGATTTCATCAATCACAGCAATGGAAATCTCGCCATTGAGATGGAGCATTTCGGACTTTCGCTCGAGGATTACCGAAATACCCTACCGGGCAAAAAAATTCCAATCGGCAATCTTCTGAAAATCGCCATGGAATTGACCGAAATCCTTGGAAGAATCCATGAAAAGGGAATCGTCCATAAAGATCTGGTGCCCAGAAATGTCCTGATTGACCCTCAGACCTTAAGTCTGAGGGTAATTGATTTTAGTGCGTCGAGCGAGTTGAGCAGGGAGCATCAGGAATTTTCATTCCCCAACAGTATTGCAGGCTCTCTTCCGTACATTTCTCCGGAGCAGACAGGCCGGATGAACCGGGATATCGATTACCGAACGGACTACTACACTCTTGGAATGTCTTTGTTTGAAATGGCAACCGGACAGCTCCCCTTCCAAGCCCAAGACCCTTTGGAGTGGGTACATTGCCACATCAGTAAAAAGCCCCCTACTCTCCGGGAAATTAATTCGGAATTTCCTCAGTCTTTTTCGGACATCATTGCCAAGCTGATCTCAAAAAACGCCGAAGACCGCTATCAGAGCAGTTTGGGATTGATTAAAGACTTCGAAAAAGTAAGCGAAATCCTCAACTCGGGGAATTTAGAACAGGAAATCCCTCTTGGAATTGAGGATGTTTCGGGTCGATTTCAGATCCCACAGCGACTCTACGGGCGGGATAAGGAAATCCAAAAACTGGAAACCTACTTCGAAAAGACCAGCCATGGCTCGGTGGAATTTTGCCTCGTGGCAGGGTACTCGGGTGTAGGCAAATCTGCACTGGTCCATGAATTCGGAAGAACAGTGGTCCGCAAAAAAGGCTTTCTCATTCATGGTAAATTCGAGCAGTTTCGACAAAACAACGCCTATTCTGCTCTGGCCAGTGCTTTCAAAGATCTCATCCGTCAGATTCTTGGCGAGCCCAAAGCTAGTCTGGACCGATGGAATCAAAAGCTCAACAAAGCCTTGGATCAGCACGGACAGCTGATTGTCGATCTGATCCCGGAGCTGGAACTGATCATCGGCAAGCAGCCCCTAGTGCAGGGCTTATCCCCTTCCGAAGCACAGAATCGATTTTTCATCACTTTTCTCAACTTCGTCAAGGTCTTTTCCCAAAAGAAACACCCCCTCGTCATCTTCATGGATGACTTGCAGTGGAGTGATATCCCGACTCTAAACCTGATCAGCAGATTAGTCAGCAGTCAGGAGATGGGCTACCTGATGCTGATCGGTGCTTACCGAGACAATGCAGTAGACAAAGCCCATGCGCTGACCATCACCATGGAGGAAATCCGAAAAAAGCGGATGGTAGAGACCATGCTGCTTAATCCTCTCGATCAAAAAGAAATCAGCAAAATCATTGAAGACACCCTGCTTTGTCCCGAGGAGTCAGCCCAATCCCTGGGAAAGGTTCTCTTTGATAAAACAGGGGGAAATCCATTTTATTCCACCGAGGTACTCAAGGATCTCTACGAGCAAAAAATCATCTTCTTTGATCTTCAAAAAAGGACGTGGGTCTGGGATCAAAAGAAACTGGAAAATGTCAGTCACAGCGAAAATGTGGTGGGTTTTTTGGTCAAAAGTCAATATCGACTCCCCGAAAGCACCCAACTTGCGCTTCAACTTGCCGCCTGCATAGGCGCTACCTTTGACTTGCAGACCCTCTCTGTGATCAACAAAAGCAGCATGGAAAAGACAGCTGCTGACCTTTACGAAGCGCTGAAGGCGAATATGATCATTCCCCTGCATGATAGCTACAGACTGGTAGGGCTTAGCTATTCTCAAGGGACCCAATCCTATTTCAACCCCGAGGAAACCGATGCTCAGCACATCAATCCGGTCTATAAATTCCAGCATGACCGGGTGCAGCAGGCGGCTTATTCCATGATCCCCGAAGGCAATAAAAAGCAGCTGCATCTATCCATCGGCCGGCTGATGCTCCGCTTTATTTCCAAAGAAAACTTGTCCGACCTCCTGTTTGATGTGGTGGAACATCTGAATCAGGGGAGATCGCTTATAAAAGATAAGGAAGAAAAGAAGGAACTGGCCCTCCTTAATTTGGAGGCCGGAATAAGAGCCAAAGCATCTTCTGCCTATGCCTCGGCACTGCAATACCTTCAGATTAGTGTTGACCTATTGGACGCCAAAACTTGGGAAAGTGATTACGAACTGATGTGGTCTTTGGGCGAGGAAATCCAGAGCTGCTATTATTTGACAGGAGATCAGGAAAATGCAGAGGAATGGTCAGCACTGATGCTTACCCATGCCAAGACCCTAATGCAAAAAGGTCTGGTCCTGGCCACCCGAACCCGGCAGTATGCCACCACCGGCAGAATGCAGGAATCCATTCAGGCCGCTTATCAAGGATTGGAGATTTTGGGCTACCATTTTGCAAAAAATCCCAGCCAAGAAGACCTTGACCAAGAAATCGCAAATGTAGAAATCAACCGTGCTGGCAGAGAAGTGGCTTCCCTGATCGATCAACCCGAGATGACTGATGAGCGAGCCAAGATTGCCAGTCAACTCTTGATGGAGATTTTTGCGGCGGCTTTTCTTTCCGGCACTGGAAGGACCTTCCCATATCTGGTCCTCAAGTCAGTGAATTTTGCACTTTCCTACGGCAAAAGTCCGGAATCGGCTTTCTCCTACGCCGCATATGGGATGATACTTTGCGGATATTTTGAAAACACCTCCGAGGGGTATCAATATGGAAAACTGGGTGTGGAAATGATCGAGCGCTATGGCGACATCTCCATGAAGTCAAGGATTCTCTACGTGTACACCATGTTTGTGCACCACTGGAGTAACCACTGGTCCACCATGACCCCTTGGTTTAGAAAAGGAATTGAAACGGGATACCAATCCGGAGACCTGCTTTACCTAGCCTATTCAGCTCAAGACTGTATTATTTGGGACCCAAAGCTTGACCTGGAAACGGCCATTTCGGAGCACCGAAAACTCCTGAAAATCGTCGCAGACTGCGATTACATGGACTCTTTGGATTCAGGTACACTTTTTCTCCAAATGCTGAAAAACTTTGCCGGCCTCACGGAAGAGAAGTTCTCGCTTTCCTCCAAATATTTTGATGAGGAGATCTGTCTGGAAGGGATGGCTGAGCGGCACTTCATGACAGGTATAGCGAATTACCACATTTACAAAGCAGAAATCCACCTCCTCTACAACGACGCCAAAGGGGCTCTTCCTCATATTTTGAAACAGGAAAAACTCATGGCATCAGTCATGTCCTTACCTCAGCTGGTGCGGTTTCATATCGTAGCATTTCTGGTGAGAAGTCTTCTCTTGCCAGAAATTACAGAAGAGGAAAGAGCCGTCTACCTGGAGCATATGCAAAACAACTTTGCCAAAATGGCTCACTGGGCAGAACAGTGTGAGGAAAATTTTGAGCATCTGAGATTGCTCATGGAAGCAGAATTGGCCGGGCATTTCGGGAAAATGAAAGAAGCCTTGGGTCACTATGAGGCAGCAGTTCAAATGGCCCAAAAACATGGTTTTATCCGGGATGAAGGCATTATTCAGGAGAAAACAGCTCAGTATCTGATCCGGCAGGGCTTAGAAAAAGCCGCCGAAGGCTATCTGAAAGCTGCTCACTACCTTTTCTACCGATGGGGAGCCCATCGAAAAACTGAAGATATGCTGGAAACCTACCCTCAGGTTTTCGAAAGTTCGGTTTCTTCCAAATCAAAAACCTTAACCCAAACCCTGCCTTCAGCGACTAGATTATCCGACGATTTCAGTAATCAGCTTTTGGATATTTCTTCGGTTATCCGTGCTTCTCAGGTGATATCGGGAGAGTTGGTTCTGGAAAAACTGCTCAAGGCCACGCTTCAGATTCTCCTTCAAAATGCAGGTGCTCAGCATGGCTATCTGATTGAAAAGAGAGACGGACACTTCTCCATTCAGGCCAGCAATGGGGAAGATTTGGGTGAAAAGAAAGACCTGGTTTTCTCTGACTCAGAGGACATTGACTTTTTACCAATTTCTCTGATCAATACAGCCATCCGTACCAATACTCCTATCGTGATAGCCAATGCGACGGAGCTTAATCCCTATTCCCAAGACCCTTATCTGATCAAAGCCAAACCCCTTTCTTTGATGTGTGTACCTCTTTCGATACACCGTCAGTGGAAAGTGGCTATTTATCTGGAAAACAACCTGACTCACAGTGCATTCACAGAGGAAAGAGTGCAAGTGATCAAGCTTTTGGCTGCTCAGGCTGCAATTTCCATAGAGAATGCAAGAATCTACGAAGAGCAGGAAAAGCTACTTCGAGCCCAGCAGCGCTTTGTTCCTGATCAGTTTTTGAGCCATTTGGGCCATAGTGACATCGCCAAGGTGAAATTGGGTGAATCCGTAGCCATGGAGATGAGTGTGCTTTTCTCGGATATCCGGGACTTTACCCCTCTGGTGGAGCTGCTTTCCCCTGAGTCAGTCATCCTTTTACTCAATCAATATTTCAGCAAAATCGGCCCGGAAATCATCGATCAAGGAGGCTTTATCGACTCCTTTGCAGGAGATGAAATCCTGGCCTTGTTTGCCGTACCTGCGTCTCAGGCAGTGAAGGCGGGCGTAGGAATGGCCAAAGCTCTGATGGAATTCAATAAGGAATCAGAACAGATGGGAAGACCTCTCCTGAATATGGGAATAGGTATCAATACCGGCCCGCTGGTATTGGGCACCATGGGTGGAGAAAACCGCATGCAGTGTACCGTATTGGGAGACACGGTCAATTTGGGCTCAAGAATAGAAAGTCTGACCAAGGTCTACGGATCTCCTTTTCTCATCAGTGAGCAGACCTTCAAGGCCTTATCCAATCCGGATGAATTCTCCTGGAGAATGGTGGACCGGGTAGCAGTAAAAGGAAAAGCCAAGGCAGTCAACCTCTACGAAATCCTGGATGCAGAAGAGGAAGATCGAAAAAAGGCTAAGGAACTTTCATTAGAGCCTCTCAGGAGCGGCATGGAGGCCTATTTCAAAAGAAACTTCCATGAGGCCCTGAGCTATTTCGAAAAAGGGAACGAAATCGACCCGGAGGACAGGGTATTTCCTATCTTCATATCTCGCTGCCTCAATTATCTGGAGCATCCTCCAGGTAAAGACTGGCAGGGCTATGAGATCCTTCAGCATAAATAATGTCTGCTCGACCTGAAGAATCCTGAGGAAATAGATTTTCCAAAATTCCTTTTCACATCAAATCCAGCCCTCGGGTTTGGCATTTTTGAAATGAATATTGATTTATGAAAAATAAAAAAATGGCGGTGGTCATGGACCCCATCCAATCTCTCAACCCGAAAAAAGACACCAGTCTGGCTTTGATGCTGGAAGCCCAAAAGCAAGGCTGGGAAGTGTCCTATCTGGAAATGGGAGATCTTTTTTTGAAAAACGGGGAGGCTCTTGGCTTGCTGAGAAGAGTGGAAATCCTAGACGATCTCAAGGAATGGTTTCGACCAATTTCCACCGCATTGGAGCCGCTTTCCCAACTGGATGTGATCCTGATGCGAAAAGACCCGCCCTTCGATATCGAGTATGTGATGGCCACCTACATTCTGGAAAAAGCAGAAGAAGCTGGGGTTTGGGTGATCAATAAGGCCTCCGCCATCCGGGATATGAACGAGAAGCTATTTACGGCTTGGTTTCCCCAGTGCTGTCCGCCAAGTCTGATTAGCAGGTCCATTCCTGCTTTGAGGGAATTCCTGGCTGAGCAGGGAAAAATCGTAGTCAAACCCACCCACAAGATGGGTGGACAGTCTATCTTTTTCCTAGCCCAAGGGGATCCAAATACCCAGGTGATTTTGGAAGAAATCACCCATCGTGGCAGTACCTTCATCATGGCTCAGGCCTATATCCCGGATATCAAAACCGGTGGAGATAAGCGGATTATTCTGATTGATGGAGAGCCTATTCCCTACGGGATTGCCCGAATTCCCTCAGGGGATGATCATCGGGGCAATCTTGCTGTTGGGGCAAGTGCCAAAGGCTTTGAACTGACCGAGCGAGACCTTTGGATTTGCAATCAGATCGGCCCCAAGCTCAGGGAGAAAGGAGCTTTTTTCGTAGGAATTGACGTAATCGGTGACTATATGACCGAAATCAACGTGACCAGTCCGACAGGAATCCGGGAAATTGACCATTTTTTCGGCACCGAGATCCCAAGAAAGTTCTGGGAAAAAGTGGATCAAAAACTTCAAAGCTCAGGTCATGCTTAGTCCCTTGAGCGATAAAGAGGGCAAGCCCGTGGATTGGTGGTTTATCTATAAACTGCCCATGAAAGTCGGACCAAAAAAAGATTCCACAGGATTTGAATTCCTCTATTTGGATTCGGAAAGCAAAGGACCTCTTGGCTTTTCAGATACAAGCCTGGACCAAGACAATTCGGCGTTGTCCTTGACGCTGAATGAGCTTTTTTCCAAAAAATCTGACTATGGCTATGTGGCTTGGAATGATGAAATTCCTCCCACCCAATCCCAACCCAAACCCAAAAACAAAGGCAATAAAGGGCACAGCAAAGGCATTCTTGCTTTTTCCAAAGCTCAGAAAAGCGGCTGGTATCTCCTCCATTCCACTCCCAGATTTCCTGCCATTGGCGAGACCCAACTTCCTGAGGATGAGCGAAAGTATGGACAAACTTATCTCTGTGTCAGTCTGGATTATGATTCGATCAATCAGGTGGCTAAGCTGATTCAGACCCAAAATGAAGGTCAGGTTTATGGCTCAGAACTACCCGAGGTAAACTCAGATGAAGCCATTTATGCCCTAGCCAATGGAACTCCTTTTTCAACTCCATCCCAACCTGCCTCTCTGGATTTAAAAACCCGTGCCGGCATGCCTTTGAAATTTATCACCAAAAACAAAGCTTGGAGTGAGGTGAAATCGGGAAATCAAGCTGGAAAAGACTTCTGGAAAGACTTGGTAGGGCCAGAATTGGGCTGCAATATGGATGTGGAGACATGGAGAAGAGGCTTGGTCTTTGGAGATCAGGATGCAGGTCAAAAAGACAAAACGATGGATGTGGTGGATCTGAACTTGGAAAAAGCCGGGTTTAAGGGCTATGGCTGGACCTACGATCAGGACCATTCCAAATGGGGATTTGCCTGCGAAACAAAATCGTATTGGGTGGTAGTCGCAGATATCAATCGTCAGCTGAGTCAGGAAAATCGGGGAGGCGGAGGCTTAGCTTTTGAGCATTTCCACCTGTGGAATTTCCTAAGCTCGATTTCCATTCCGGAGAAAAAGTTTGAAACCCAAACCCATAAAGACATCGCTTAATTTTTTGATTATGCTGGATTCCAATTTTTCTCCTATGACGAAAGAAGAATGCCTTGAGGATCTCCGGGAGCGGCTATTTTCCCCAAAGAGTTCCAGCGCAGTTGCTTTGGATAGCCCCGGAAAGGTCGGTTTGGAGCAAGAGGCCTTTGCTTTTGTGAAGGATTCTCAGACCGGTCAGCCGATTCGCCCCACTTCCCTTTACGAGGGGGCCAGTCCCTTAGCCCGGCTTCTAGGAGAAAAATGCCAAAACCGAGGCGGGAAAGCACATTTCTTCGGAACCAAGGATTCTCCCAAGATTGACAAAATCAGTTTTGCCTCAGGAGACAACTTTCAGTTCGAACCGGGAGGACAAGTCGAAATCGCTACTGCTCCTTATTCCTCTTTGATCGAATTGGAGCAGAATCTCAAAAAAATGCAGGGCATTCTGGAAGAAATTCAGGAGGAAAACCCGGTGACTTTTGCTCAAATAGGCACTCATCCCTATTTCACAGGGGAGGAAATCGGATTGCAACTTCCCAAACCCCGCTATCGACATTTGCAGAGCTATTTCAACTCTCTACATCCTGCAGGACAGCAGATGATGCTGCAGACCTGTTCCCAGCATATCAATTTGGATTTGGGAGAAAAAGAAGAAACCCAACTGCTCCGAATCGGTGTAGCCCAGGGGATTTGCCCTTTACTTTCGGCCATTTTTGCCAATTCTCCTATATTGGAAAGGAAGAACTCCGGGAAAAAGTCCCTTCGCTCTACACTTTGGAAAAATCTTGATTCCAAGCGAACCGGATTCTGGATCCCAGAAAAGGAAATTCACAGCAAAGAAGCATGGATTGAAGCCTATTCCAAGATGGCCTTTAACGCACCTCTGCTGAATGTAAAGGGAATAGATGATTGCTGGTTTGGCGGACCATTCACTTGGGCCTATTGGTTGGAAAATGAAATCGAAGGCCGGAAACCTACCTTTTTCGACTGGGAAAACCACCTGAGTTTGCTTTTCCCTCAAGTAAGGATGAAAGGCTTTTTGGAGGTGCGGGCTACAGATGCACTCTCCAGAAACTGGCAAATAGTGCCTGCTGCTTTCCTTTCCGGAATTATTTATTCGTCCAAATCACTGGAGGCTACTTGGGAAATTCTGGCACCAAAAATTCACAAATTGGATCTCCTATGCCAACAGGCATCCGATGGACTAAAGGAGGATGAAATTTTCCGGATGGCAGGAGAAATTTTCCAAGTGGCAGGTGATGGTCTTCAAAGCTTACCTGAGACCTTTCGGAGTGACAGCCAAATTCAACTTTTGGAAAGCTTTTTTGAGCACTTCACAGCAAAAAGAAGAACCCCCGCCGACGATCTTTTGGAGAAATTATCATTAAATAAACCCTTGATTTACTGATATATTGACTATCTTATTTCAAATTTTTATTCACTACAAACTCTTTTCTCAATGAACCTGACGACTCCCCTACAGCAAGTGATTCCTGCGATCAAAGCTTGCTCCAAATTGCCCATTGTGATCTTCGATTTGGATGACACTTTGTTCTCCACGGCCCGAAGAAATCTGATCATCATCCAGAATTTTGCTGCCGACCAAGGAGAGAAATATCCGGATTTTGCCAAATTGGCAGCCAAGCTTACCCTGAAGGACATGAACTGGAGCGTAAGTTTTGCATTGACTCAGGCGGGACTTGACCCTCAGAGCTCTTCCCTTCAACCATTTCTGGCCTATTGGGGAAACTGCTTTTTTACCAATGAATATGTCCTCTTTGACCTCCCCAATCCCGGCGCCGTATCCTTTGCCAATGCCTGTCATGATGCAGGAGCGATGATATTTTATCTGACTGGAAGACATGAAGGTGATCCCGGGCTAAACAACGGCATGGGTCAAGGCACTACCTTGTCTTTCACCGAACGAGGTTTTCCATATTGGAGGGGACGATGTGAGCTCAACCTCAAAATCAACAAAAGCGAGAAGGATGTAGATTATAAAAGCAGGGTGATTGCAGACGTTCTATCCCTCAAAGGAGAAGTTATTGCCACTTTTGACAATGAACCCGCCAATTCAGCCTTGTATGCCCAGAAATTTCCCCAAGCAAAAAACTTCTGGATGAAAACGACCTGGAATCCGGATGACAAAGCCTCCACTGATGGACTTTATGTCATTTCCGACTTTTTGGATTTTTCCCCTTCCACTTGCTAAGCCATGAAAAACTACACCTATCCCCTTGGGGAAGCCTATTTTCTGGACCAGCTTTTTCCCACTCCCGAGATAGCCAACTCAGATCTTAATTTCAAGACTAGAGCGGACGTGATCCGTCATTACAGCCTCAAATCTCTGGCTGCGGACGGAATTGAGGGCATCAAGGAGGTCAAAGTTGACTTGGCTTTTGGTTCCTATCAGGTTCAGATTGAAGGGGAATTTGATTGGGAAAAAGTAGATCGATTTGCAAAGAGACATTGGCAGGTATTCAGCCGCTCCTATGCCCAAAAGGCCATTCGGGGCCGGGATTTGATGAAAGAAATGGGAGTTTGGAATCCCATGGAAGGCTATCATGTCAATCTGAATCCTTTCGATGGTACTTCCAAATGGACCCTGTTCCCTCCTTTGGGACTCAATATCAGTGGACAAAAAGGCATGCTCCTCATGCATTATCCACCCTGGGCTGTAGCTCAGGCTGGTACTTTTGACAATTCCATGACCATGCAGCGCTGGAGTCGGTTGCTGGAAAAATCCGGGATTGATCCTTCTCAAGTCAACCGGTATAAAACTATCATCGATGTCAATCCCGTGGCTGCACCCGGCTCGGGCGAAAGTGAGTATCCCAACGACTACATGCCCATCATGATGGCTTCTGCCTTTTTTGACGGGCCGGAGGAGAGAAACTATATTAAATCCATGCTGGAGCTGTATCTCACTCCGCCCGATTGGCCGGAAGAAAATACTTATACCCTACCCCTGCTTATCTGTGGCTCCCCACTCTATGATCCTCAGGCACCAGGCTGGTTCCGTACTGCCTACACGGACTTATTGCCTCAAGATGAAAAGGGAATTCCTCAAGTCAACGTGCTTCAGGCAGGCAAATTCAGGGTTTTCCCTGATTCGAAGAGAGAAACTCCCTATTTGATTTGCAATCATATGATCGCGGCCGGAGTCACTGGGAGATGTACCAGCGACCCTTCCAAAATGCCGGATATCCGACTCTATGAAGCTCAGGATATGGTGGCTGCCACCTTTTTGAAACTCTACACGGATCAACCCAACCGGGATCCCAAGGATGTAAAAGTTGAGGCCTGTAATCGATGGTTTGGCAATCCAGAGGGCACGGGAGCACCCCATCCACCGGAAAAAGAAGACCAGTTGATCCTCTGCGCCTTAGCCCAGATGGACCTGTTCTTTGAGCACGATCCAAAGCCACGCCCCAAATACAGCTATGAGGAAGCCTATTCCCGATGCCAGTGCAACGACCCCATGGGTAATCCCTGCGATGGTGGGATCAAGCCTCCGGATCGGTCGGTTTAGGCATATTCCTAGAAAAGTCTTTTTTTCAAAATTCTGAATCGAGTAATGAAGGAAAGATTTCAGAATACCTAAAAAGGATCAGTTTTCATATTTCACCCCTGCCAACACTTCAAAGCCCAAGTCGTTTTCCTTGGGCGGAATTGGACAGGAATAGCGGTCACTGTAAGCGCAGTAGGGATTGTAAGCCTTGTTAAAATCAATCACGAGGTATTCCCCCTCGGGAACTTCCAAATCCAAATAGCGACCTCCACCATAGGTTTCATTCCAATTGGACCGATCTGTAAAGGGTAAAAAGAGGCTTTTCTCTTCTCCTGGCTCAAACTTGTTCGCCGTATTCTGATAGATTGTAAGGCTATACTTTTTTCCCTCCCACTCAAAGTGAGCTAAGGCATATCGATCATACTCCCGCATACTCCGGTCGCTGGTTCGCATACGAAAGGGGTCCGAGGCCGGCAGAATCTCCAATTTGGCCACGATTCGGTAGTTTTCATCAATAGGGAAAAAGGGTAAGCCTTCAAACCCATTGATTTTTTCCAAAGGCAAGGGAGAAGTCTCGGGATCGGCAAAACTGAGGTTTAGTTCATGCTGATATGCCTGCAGACTGTCTTGATAAGTTTGGGCCTCAGCCCAAAAAAGACTTGCGGAAAAGGTAAGTGAAAAGAAGAGAAACTTTTGAAACATGGAAATGAAAACTAGAAAATGAATTACTCCGAAACATAGGGAGAAAGCAGGGGAAAACAAGCGAATTTTTTTAACAAATTAGGTCAAAATGCGCCATAGAATTACCAAATCAATTGATTCTGAAGTGTGTAGAAAAATTTAGATTTCTATAAACAAAAAAAGCAGCTCCAAAGAACTGCTGATATTTAAAGGAGTCTAAAAGAACTACTTTTATTTAATGTCGGGGTGATCCTGACTTGGTCAGGACGACCACACTCCCCTCTCAGCATTACCTAAACGTCCCTTGAATCCTCAAGTATTTGGAGAAACTTTTTGGCTCCCAGATTTTTTATTTTCTTTTCCAAAACCATGGCTTCACCTCGTGAATTGCATGAGATAGAATAAATCAGGACCCACGGGAGCCCTGTACGGGTAAACCCTCCTTTGCCCTCATTGTGACGCTCCACCCGTTTGACCAAATCCGAGGTTTGACCAACGTAGTATTTGTCCAGTCTCTCTGAATAAGGAATGTAAACCCAATATGCCATAACAAAAAAAAGCAGCTCCAAAGAACTGCTGATATTTAAAGGAGTCTAAAAGAACTACTTTTATTTAATGTCGGGGTGATCCTGACTTGGTCAGGACGACCACACTCCCCTCTCAGCATTACCTAAACGTCCCTTGAATCCTCCAGTATTTGGAGAAACTTTTTGGCTCCCAGATTTTTTATTTTCTTTTCCAAAACCATGGCTTCACCTCGTGAATTGCATGAGATAGAATAAATCAGGACCTACGGGAGCCCTGTACGGGTAAACCCTCCTTTGCCCTCATTGTGACGCTCCACCCGTTTGACCAAATCCGAGGTTTGACCAACGTAGTATTTGTCCAGTCTCTCTGAATAAAGAATGTAAACCCAATATGCCATAACAAAAAAAAGCAGCTCCAAAGAACTGCTGATATTTAAAGCAGTCTAAAAGAACTACTTTTATTTAATGTCGGGGTGATCCTGACTTGGTCAGGACGACCACACTCCCCTCTCAGCATTACCTAAACGTCCCTTGAATCCTCCAGTATTTGGAGAAACTTTTTGGCTCCCAGATTTTTTATTTTCTTTTCCAAAACCATGGCTTCACCTCGTGAATTGCATAAGGTAGAATAAATAAGGCCCCACGGGAGCCCTGTACGGGTAAACCCTCCTTTACCCTCATTGTGACGCTCCACCCGTTTGACCAAATCCGAGGTTTGACCAACGTAGTATTTGTCCAGTCTCTCTGAATAAAGAATGTAAACCCAATATGCCATAACAAAAAAAAGCAGCTCCAAAGAACTTCTGATATTTAAAGCAGTCTAAAAGAACTACTTTTATTTAATGTCGGGGTGACAGGATTTGAACCTGCGACCACACGCCCCCCAGACGTGTACGCTAACCGGACTGCGCCACACCCCGAATTTATTTGTATTTATTTTATCTAATCCCACTTTCAGGATTTTATCCTATGACCATCCTGACTCCTGTCAGGATACGCTAACCGGACTGCGCCACACCCCGAATTTATTTGTATTTATTTTCTCTAATCCCACTTTCAGGATTTGATCCTATGACCATCCTGACTCCTGTCAGGATACGCTAACCGGACTGCGCCACACCCCGTTTCGCATGCGAAATTAATCGATTTCGAGAGTATTGCCAGATTTTATCAAAAAATTGAAGAGGCTATTCGCCAATAAGCTTAAAATCAGGAAATTCTATTCCCCAGGCTCACTGACATTTCTCTTTTTGGAAAAAATCACAGGCCCTTGGGAGAGAGCGCAGCATACAGGACAGCAAACCGCATTTGAATTAATTTCAAGTGCTTTTCTAAGCGCCTCCGAACCGTGATTGAAGGGCCCCAAATAATCCCGATCAATCAAATCAGGAATATGTGGACAATCTTTTTCGTGGATTTCGAATTTGCCTTCCGCATTCTTTAGGGATGAGAGATAAAAGAATTTCATGGATATCATTAAGAGAAACCTCCCCCAAAATTACCGGTTCAAAAACTCCAAAAACATACCCTATATAGGGTATTTTTCGGCACTTTTTTGATCGGTTTTTAACATGACTTACCCATTACCTCTTTTTCTGATCTCGGATTGACGCATCGGCATCGCATCAATTTTTCTAAAAATATCTTCCAGATTAGGCACTCCCCTTCCCCAACTTTTTTTTCCTCCATCCAAACCTACCAAAACCCAGTTAGGGCTTTCATCCCTAGCTTGCGTAGCCTGTGCAAAGCGAAGGAAAGAAGGAATGTCTATCGATTCTTTGCAGTTGGATTGAATCAATTTCCCATCAGACAACACAAAAACTAAAAGTCGTCTATCTTCCAAATCAGTTTTTTTGCCATCCAAGGACCAATCTTGACCCAAAAAATCCACTTCCGTTATGATCAATAGTCGGTATTCCCAGACAAAATCCTGAGGAGTCAGTGATTTGCCCAGCAAAGTCAGTAAGCTAAAAGCCAATAACCCTATCCAATTCATATTGACCTAACCCACAGCCAATAAACATGTTTGGCTCTAGTCACAACTTAAAAAAAACAAAACGACAAGGAGCTCTCAAAACTACAAGAATCGAAGAGCTAAAATCTCCCACTCTTCTTCAAGGGATAAATTGGGCCGATGTTCACCTGCCCTTCTGTACCAATAATCCGCATTCCAAAGATCGCCTTCCTTGCGATGCAAATAGGCATGAATCCTGGCTGCACTTATTCCGGGCAATTGATCTACTTCCTCATGTGCCTGCTCCCAATTTCCTTGATAATCATACCACAAGGCACGGAGCTCAGGGGAAAAAGAGGATTCGGGTTTGGATAGATTTTTGAATTCTTCTAATGTCAAAGGATACCTATTTTGTCTGTCCTTAAAATTAATCGAATTGGCTCAAGATCTATGACTTTGTTTGGACTAATCGCATTTTCAGTCCAAGAAAAGTCAAGATACCCAGAAGATTTAAACCCTTACCTTTAGGATATAACAGAGACTCCATTGCTGATTATGAAACCTAACCTTCTCCATTTAGTATCTCTTTTGCTCTTGGGAATTTTGTCCTGTCAACCCTTTTCTGATCAAGATTATAAATTGCCAAAAGGATACAATCTCAAGACTCGAACCCAAATTGATTTGCCAAAAAAACTCAGGGAAATCTCGGGGATTGCCTGGCATAGAGATGAAATTTTGGCCATAGAGGATGAAAATGGGATTATCTACCGAATAGACCCCAAGTCAGGGGAAATTCTCAGTGAACAAAAGTTTGGAAAACCGGGTGATTATGAGGACATCCTTATTTTCGAAGATAAAGCCTGGGTTCTCCGAAGCGATGGAGCTATTTTCCAAGTAGAAAATCTAACAGGAAAAGTAGGCGAGGGAAATCAATTCTCTTTTGAACGAAAAGGGCAAAGAGACTTTGAGACGTTGCTGGCCATTCCCAATCAAAACCAACTCTTCTTGATTTGCAAAACCTGCTCTTGGGACAAAAAGCAGGAAGCTTCCATTTTCAGATTTGATATCATGTCAGGCAAGCTTTCAGAAGATTTCATAGGCAAAATCAGTACAAAAAAAGAGGATCTACCCAAAGAGAATGAAATAAAAAGAAATCTGGAGGCTCAACCTTCTTCAGCTGCAATCCACCCGATTACGGAAGAGATTTTTATGATTTCTTCTTCAGGAAAATGGCTGATGGTCCTGGACCAGGAATTCCACCCCAAAGAGATTTATGAGTTGGATCCCCGGCTGTTCAATCAACCCGAGGGAATCACCTTTGATCCTAAGGGCAACCTATACATCTCAAATGAAGGAGGAAAAGGAAAACCCAACTTGCTCTTTTTTCCCTATCAAGGGGATAGCTAATTCAAAAGCTTTACTTGTCTTGCCTTTTTTGCCAGTTCTGATCTGATAGCCAACCTTTTCAATTGAGTCTTGGCGGGTATGGGATAAATTCTATCTTTGCCCAATTATTTACAAAAACCCAAATCGAATAAACATATATGGAACAAGCGCTGATTTATGTAGTCCCTGCGCTGGGACTGGTAGGCTTGCTGGTCATGGCGGTGAAGTCCGCATGGGTGAGCAAGCAGGCAACCGGAGATGCCAACATGGTAGAACTATCCGGTCACATTGCCAAAGGAGCCATGGCCTTTCTGAAGGCTGAATGGAAAATCCTCTTTTATTTCGTCGTCATTGCAGGTATTTTGTTGGCTTGGTCCGGCACCTTGGTTGAAACCTCGAGCCCGGTGATTGCCATTTCCTTTGTGATTGGAGCTGTATTCTCAGCTTTTGCGGGATACATCGGAATGAACATCGCTACTAAAGCAAATGTGAGAACCACTCAGGCAGCTAGAACCAGTTTGAAGCAGGCACTCAAAGTGTCATTTACCGGTGGATCTGTGATGGGTCTGGGCGTAGCTGGATTAGCAGTTCTTGGATTGGGCGCTTTGTTTATCGTTTTCTACCAAGTATATGTAGTGTCCATCGGTGCTGATGTAAATGGCATCGAAATGGAAAAAGCCTTGGAAGTATTGGCTGGTTTTTCTCTGGGTGCAGAATCAATCGCACTTTTTGCTAGAGTTGGTGGTGGTATTTACACAAAAGCGGCTGACGTAGGAGCTGACCTTGTAGGTAAGGTAGAGGCTGGAATCCCGGAAGATGACGTGAGAAACCCTGCTACTATTGCAGATAACGTGGGTGACAACGTAGGTGATGTAGCCGGTATGGGTGCTGACCTTTTCGGTTCTTATGTAGCGACTATTTTGGCCACCATGGTATTGGGTCGTGAAATTGTATCTCTGGACAACTTTGGCGGTATTGCTCCTATCCTGCTCCCAATGGTTTTGGCAGGATTGGGAATCATTTTCTCCATCATGGGAATGGCTTTCGTGACTGTAAAAGATGACAAGGGCGATGTTCAAAAAGCCTTGAATATGGGTAACTGGTCTTCAATCATTTTCACCGGTATAGCCTCTTACTTCGTGGTGATGCATATGCTTCCTGAGACCCTTTCTATCCGTGGATATGAGTTCTCTAACCTAGATGTATTTTATGCAATCATCCTTGGATTGATTGTGGGAACCTTGATGTCCATCATCACTGAGTATTACACCGCTATGGGCAAGCGCCCTGTACTTTCTATTGTAAAGCAGTCCGGTACAGGTCATGCTACCAATATCATCGGCGGTCTTTCTGTAGGTATGGAGTCTACTGTACTTCCTATTTTGGTTTTGGCAGCAGGTATCTATGGAGCTTATGAATTTGCCGGTTTGTATGGTGTGGCAATCGCTGCAGCCGGGATGATGGCTACAACTGCTATGCAATTGGCAATCGACGCCTTCGGGCCTATCGCTGATAACGCAGGCGGTATCGCTGAAATGAGCCAGCTTCCTGAGGAGGTTCGAGGCAGAACTGATATTCTAGATGCAGTAGGAAACACTACCGCCGCTACAGGAAAAGGATTTGCGATTGCTTCTGCGGCATTGACTTCCTTGGCCCTTTTTGCTGCATTCGTAGGAATTGCAGGTATCGACGCAATTGATATTTACAAAGCCGATGTTTTGGCGGGGTTGTTTGTCGGAGGTATGATTCCTTTCATCTTTTCCTCCCTTGCTATTGCTGCGGTAGGCCGCGCTGCCATGGATATGGTGAACGAAGTGAGAAGACAATTCAGAGAAATTCCAGGTATCATGGAATACAAGGCTAAGCCTGAGTATGAGAAATGCGTGGAAATCTCCACCAAAGCTTCTATCCGTGAAATGATTTTACCAGGAGCTATCGCATTGATTTCTCCTTTGATTGTCGGTTTTGCTTTTGGACCTGAAGTACTAGGCGGTATGCTTGCAGGGGTGACTGTATCCGGAGTTTTGATGGGTATGTTCCAATCCAACGCAGGCGGTGCTTGGGATAATGCCAAGAAGTCCTTCGAAAAAGGTGTAGAAATCAACGGAGAAACCTTCTACAAGAAATCCGAGCCTCACAAAGCTTCTGTCACAGGTGACACCGTAGGTGATCCATTCAAAGATACCTCCGGTCCATCTATGAATATCCTGATCAAGTTGATGTCTATTGTGGCCTTGGTTATCGCTCCTCATATTTCCGAAAAAGGGCACCATACCATGGCTGATGCCGAAATCATCAAGAAAGAAGTGAAAAAAGAAATTAAAATCGTAGACGGGAAGAAAACAGAAACCGTCACGGAGACCATTATCAAATAAAGGTTTCAATATCCTTACTGAAAGGCTGTCAGGCAATGCTTGACAGCCTTTTTTCATTTATCCATCTCACATTAAGAAAGAATAGAAAAGCCCCCAAAAAGCAAATGGTCAAATCAGAAAAGTCCTAGCTTCTAGACTTAAGCAGATTTTCTCGGGATTTCAATTCTTGCTTTGTTAGCGTAGAATACGCTTCAAAAAAGAATTGATTTTCAACCGAATATCATTTTTTTATGAAATTTTATTGATTTTTTAAACCATTAAGCAGCAGACTTTCATAAATTCAGGATAGAAAAGTAAATCCAGTTTTACTTTTTGATGTGTGGGTAGTGCACTTTCATTTTGGAATTCAGCAATACTTCGGCGGTATAAAGCTCACTATCACGTTCTTTAGCTTCTTTTTTGTCATCAATCGACCAAAGATCAAATAAGAAATTGGAATGATCGGTTCATTTCTATGGAACCTTAAATCCCGAGATCATCAATCTTATTTACAGACTTAACCCAGTCTGCTTTTCCACCAACAATCAACCCAAAAACAGGGATTTAATTATCCCAATGAAAAAGTAATATGCAAAACTATTGCAATGCCAAGCTTAATCATTCGAAATAATTTTAATTAAAATAATAATATTCAAAATTATATTTTAAACAACGACTTAAAATTAATAAGCACAACAAGTAATAATTAGTATTTAATCAAACCCCCAAAATCTATGCACATGAAAAAAATTTACCAGTTCATGCTGCTCTTCCTATTCTGCTTTACGGCTTGGAGTTTTGCCCAAGCTCAGCAAAGCATCTCAGGAAAAGTAACCACTCAGGAGGACGGACTTCCCCTTCCTGGAGTAAGCATCGTAGTTGACGGCACCACCAATGGTACCGTGACGGACATTGATGGAAACTATACCATTTCCGTTCCCAATTCTCAGGCGGTTTTGGTGTTTTCCTTTATTGGTTTCCAAACCCAGCGAATTCCGGTGGGCAATTCCTCTACCCTCAATGTAGGTATGAGAGTGGAAGCTTCTCAATTGGATGAAGTAATTGTGACTGCCTTTGGTATCTCTCAGGAGAAAAAAGCCTTGGGCTATTCGGCACAAAGCATTGATGCGGCAGCTATCACCCAAACCCGGCAACCCAATGTGGTCAATGCACTTCAAGGCCAAGTGGCAGGTGTGCAAGTAACCAATTCCGGAGGGGCTCCGGGTCAATCAGCGCGTATTATCATCCGAGGTATTAACTCTTTGGATCCATCTGCAGACAATCAACCTCTGTTCGTGGTTGATGGTGTGCCAGTAGATAACTCAACCATTGAGTCTGGGGGTACTCCAAGGGGTATGTCCAACCGTATCGCTGATATCAACCCAAATGACATCGAATCCATGTCCGTGCTCAAAGGTGCTGCTGCGACTGCGCTTTATGGAGTGCGAGCAGCTAATGGTGCAGTCATCATCACCACCAAAAAGGGAAAAGAAGGCCAAGTTCGGGTGGATTTCAGCTCATCTTTAGGCTTTGACCAATTGGTGAAAAAGCCAAAACTGCAGGATGAATACGGTCAAGGCTTCAGTGGAGTAAGAGACGACAGCAGCTTTTGGCCATCTTGGGGCGCAAATATCGCAGAGGAAAATGACCCCACTTATATCTATCAAAACAACTGGGATCGAGCTTTTGATACAGGTGTACAATTTGACAATTCTATCTCTGTATCCGGTGGTAATGAAAAAGCCACTTTCTACGGTTCCTTGGGCCGATTGGACCAAAACGGAATCATTCCTTTCTCTACCTGGGACCGAACAAGCGCCAAGCTATCCGGAAATATCAAGGTGAGTGAAAAATTCAATTTCTCCGGTTCGATGAACTACATCAATTCCGGAGGTAACCGAGTCCCTCATGACCGGTTCTTGGAGCGAATGATGTACTGGTCCGAAACTACCGATGTGCGGGATTACATCAATCCAGACGGCACGATGAAAACTTACGGCAATACTAATCCTATTTATGATGCCCGTTTTGCCACATTTGAGGACAATGTGAATCGAATCATCGGGAACATCAACCTGAATTACAGTCCTACCGATTGGCTGACCTTCTCCTACAGATTGGGGATGGACAACTATTCCGATTCCAGAACTGAAATCACTCCCGGACCAAAGGGAATTGATGGAGAAGTTGCTCTAAGTTCTACAGGTTTTATAGAAGAAACCCGAATCAACAGCCGAGACTTGACTTCCAACTTTTACATCACCCTAAAGAAGCAGTGGAATTCTGACTGGAATACCACACTGAGATTGGGAAATGATGTCTTTGAGAGAAAGTTTGATCGAGTGACCGCCACCGGTTCCAATTTTGTCATCCCGGAATTCTACAACCTGAACAACACCACGCAAATCTTCGCCTCTCAAGGGCAAAGCATTCGAAGACTGGTAGGGTTTTACGGGGATTTGATGGTGGATTACAAAAACTTCCTTTTCCTCAACATTACCGGAAGAAATGATATCTCCTCTACCCTTCCGGTAAACAACAATTCATTCTTCTACCCTTCTGTCAACCTCGGGTATGTGTTTAGCGAAAACTTTGATCTTCCAACCTGGGTAACCTTTGGAAAACTGAGAGCCTCTTGGGCACAGGTGGGTAAGGACACCAATCCTCACATCCTTGGGGCTACGTTTGTTTCACCAAGTGTATTCCCATTAAACGGCCAGGTGGGCTTTTCCAGAAACTCTGTATTCGGTGATCCCAACCTTCGTCCAGAGCTGACCACATCCATTGAATTTGGTGCTCAATTGGCCTTTTTCAACAACCGGGCAAACTTGGATGTGACATATTACAAAACCAACTCTGAGGACCAGATTATCCCTGTGCCTATTTCAGATGCTACAGGTTTCTCCTCCTACATCACCAATGCAGGGGAAATCGAAAACCGCGGCTGGGAATTCGTTATTGGTGCAACTCCTATCGACCGGGGTGATTTCCGCTGGAATGTCTCCGCCAACCTCACCACCAACACCAACGAAATCGTGGCTATCCGAGAAGGAATCGATCAGATTGTGGTTGGCTCCCAGTTTGGATATGTGGGAAGTACAGTAACCATGATTTTGAAAGAAGGACAGGCCTATGGAAATATTTACGGAAGCAGCTACACCCGTCCAGGAGCTCCTGAAGGAACAGAAACCTTGGATAGAAGCCTTCCTCAGCTCATTGGAGCTAACGGCTTCCCGGTGAGAAACGGGGCTCAATTGATCTTGGGTAATGCCGTTCCCAAATTCTTTGGAGGCTTAAGAAATGACTTCAGCTACAAAGGTCTGGAATTTTCCTTCCTGATCGATTTCCGCTCTGGATTAGAGCAGTATAATCAATTTGCCAACTTCCTTTCGGCCTTTGGAAAGCAAGAAGATTCTGAGCGTAGAAATGACTTCACCGTATTCCCGGGAGTATTGGCTGATGGATCTCAAAATGCCAAAGAAGTTTGGCTTGGCCAAGGGGTAGGACCGGATGGAGTAAACTACGGAGCGGGCTATTGGAGAAATCACTACCGAGGGGTTTCCGAAAACTTTGTGGGCGATGCCAGCTTCATCAAGCTGAGAAATATTACCCTTGCTTACAATTTGCAGCCCAATGTATTGGAAAGAACACCTTTCCGAACTGCAAGGATCTCTTTGGCTGCCAACAACATCATTCTTTCCACACCTTGGGATGGATTTGATCCGGAATCCTTCTCTGCAGGGGCCGGAGGAAATGCTGTCGGATTTACAGGACTGGGCTTCCCTGGGGTTCAGAGTTATTTCGTCACATTGAATTTGGGACTATAAACTTTTAAACTTCAAGACAGATGAACTTAAAAAATAAATTATATATCGTTTTGGGGGCAGTAGTTCTACTTTCCTCCTCAGCCTGCGAGTCCTTTTTGGATGTAAATGAAAATCCAAATAATCCCGAGGATGCGCCGATTTCGGGGCTTTTGACCAACAGCACCTATGAAACAGCACTGAATGTGCAGAGAATAGGCAGTACAAGCAGTTTTTATGTACAACATCTAGCATCGCCTAACCCGGCAAGCTCAACAGATGTAATGGATCCTTTGGACTTTAGTAGCACTTGGTTTAGTCTTTACAATGTGATGACTGATATCAATGAAATCATGAGAAAGGCGGAAGAATCCGATGCCAATCATTACCTGGGAGCAGGTCAAATTCTCATGGCCCTTAACCTCGGCATGACCGTGGATATTTTCGGAGATGTGCCATTTTCCCAAAGCTTCAATTTCGAGACCGTTACTCCTGCATATGATGACGATCAAGAGCTCTATCAGCGTGTTTTGCAGCTTTTGGACGAGGGGATAGCCAATCTCCAAGGGGAAACTGCTATCTCTATGGGAGGTGATGACTTCATCTATGGAGGAAATGTGGCCAATTGGATCAAATTCGGTCATTCGCTCAAGGCTCGCTTCCTGATGCATACCAAAGGAACCCCAACCTACAATGCCAACGAGGTTTTGACTGCAGTAGCCAATGGATTTCAGTCCAATGCAGATGATGCCACGGTCGTTTTCTTTGAGCAGCGATTCAATCCTTGGGCCCAAGTAGCTATCAACAATGAAAACCTTCTCTTAGGTGGATGGATTTCTGAGCAGTTTGTTCAGGCCTTGGATGGCACTAGCTACCCAACTGTGGACCCTAGACTTCCCCTGATGATCGGCACTACTGATGATGGGGATTTTGTAGGTACTGTAAATGGAGCCGGTCGAGGCGATGCCCCTGAGCAAGGAGCAAGATCTACCTTAATTCCGGGACAGTATTATACCTCGACTACCTCTCCGCTATTGATTGCAACCTATGCCGAGCTCAAGTTTATTGAAGCAGAAGCTGCTCTGCCTACCGATCCTGCTAGAGCCTATGCTGCCTACCTTGCGGGGATCGAAGCCCACATGGATATGCTAAGCGTATCGGATGAGGCCAAAGCAGCCTATCTGGCAGACGAAAGTGTAAGTGTGGGTGCAGGTGCCTTGACCTTGGAAGACATCATGAAGGAAAAATGGGTAGCGATGTTTTTGCATCCGGAGACTTGGAATGACGCCAGAAGATTTGACTACGGCTACAAGGATATGACTGTCCCTGAAAACCTAAATCCTAATCTCAGTGGCAACTATATCCGCAGACTTCCCTATCCGGATAGCGAGGTAAGCCGAAACGGAAGCAATGTTCCCTCGGTGACTTTGCTCGATCGCATCTGGTGGAACCAATAAGTTTTTGACCAATCCTCAAAGTCTCCTGCCAAAAGCAGGGGACTTTTTTTATTTTAATCCTATGAAACGACTTCTCCTAGCACTCCTTATCCTTGCCAGCTCCTGCACGGTCTCGAAAATCAATAAATCCATCACCAAATCGTCTGTTTTTGACAAAGGCCATTTGGGGTTTATGCTTGTGGACCCATCAAAAGACAAGGCTTTGGTATCCATAAATGAAGACAAATATTTTATTCCCGCATCCAATACCAAGCTTTTTACTTTTTATGCTTCTTATTCTGTCTTGGGTGATGGCAAGATCAATGGCCTGAATTATTTGGAAAAAGGCGATTCCTTGATCTTTTGGGGTACCGGAGACCCCAGTTTGCTTCATCCTGATTTCATGGACAGCACCGTCGTTGATTTCCTCAGAAACTCAGAAAGGAAGCTATTCCTGGTGAACACTTTTGATCAAGTGGATGCATTTGGGCCGGGATGGTCATGGGATTGGTACAATGCTTATTATGCTACCGAAAGATCAGCTTTTCCCATTTACGGCAATGTGGTGAGGTTTTCCAAAGATTCCACCCAATCCGGGTTTGACACCTATCCGGCTTACTTTGAACCAAAACTAAGTCCGGCACCAGGGCCACCGAGCTTCCTGACTTTTCAGCGGGATCGGTTCGAGAATGAATACCAATATTTCACTCCAGAGTCCAGCCATTCTTTTGAGCGGGATATTCCTTTTATCACCTCGGCTGCCTTTACAGCAGAGCTTTTGAGTGAAAAAACAGGAAAGAAGGTCACCTTGATTGCTGGAGAAAAATACCTCTCCCAGAATCCTAAAAAACTTCAAACAGCCCCTGCCGACAGCATCTATGCCCAGATGATGAAGATCAGCGACAATTTCCTGGCAGAGCAGCTGATGCTTTTGGTTTCGGATCAGCTGAATAACCGACTCAGTACTCGGGAGGCAATAGATTATGCCAAGGAAAATCTATTGAATGACCTGCCTGACGAGCCCATGTGGTACGACGGGTCAGGGCTTTCATCAAGAAATATGTTTACCCCACGGTCCATCATTGCGCTTTTGGAGAAAATCAGAGCAGAAGTACCCCTGGAAAAAATCAAAGCCTATTTCCCTGCCGGTGGAGAATCCGGAACGATCCGAAGCTGGTATCCTGCCGAGGAGGGGCAGCCTCCATACATCTATGCCAAAACGGGTACACTCAGCATGTCCAATGCCCTCAGTGGCTATCTGGTCACCAAAAGCGGAAAGATTCTTCACTTTTCCTGCCTGATGAACAATTATCAGATTCCTTCCAGTGAACTGAAAACCGAATTGCAAAAGGTGCTTTACTTCATCCACGACAAGTATTAAGCCATGAAGAAATCCCCTCAAGCAAACACTTATACTTCTTTAAAGAATGAGATCAGTCAGCTTCTTATAGCTGGAAGAGAAAAAGCTGGGCGGGCTGTCAATACCATTTTGGTGCAGACCTACTGGCAAATTGGAAGACATATTGTGGAATATGAGCAAGGAGGAGAAGTAAAGTCAGAATATGGCTCAAACCTCCTGGATCGGCTTTCCCGGGACTTGACACTGGAGTTTGGAAAAGGGTTCAGCAGGTCAAATCTCGTTTACATGAGAAAATTTTTTGTAAGCTTTCCAATTAGTGAGACAGTGTCTCACCAATTGAGTTGGAGTCATTATTTTGAAATCCTTAAATCGGATGAAGCGCTTGAAATCAGCTTTTATACTAAGCAATGCGAAAAAGAAAACTGGTCTGTGCGAGAACTCAAGCGGCAAATGAAGAGCATGCTTTTTCACAGATTGGCATTGAGTAAAGACAAAAATGAAATCTTGCAATTATCCCAAAAAGGGGCTGAACTCCAGCAGGCAAAAGACCTGATCAAAGACCCCTATGTCTTTGAATTTTTGGGTTTGCAAAATCAAATTACCTATACGGAAGGTGAGCTCGAAACCCAATTGATCCAAAACCTTCAGGATTTTCTATTGGAATTGGGAAAAGGCTTTGCATTTATCGGGCAACAATATCGGATCACCTTGGCCAATAGGCATTTTTATGTAGATCTTGTTTTCTACCACCGAATCCTAAAATGCTTCGTTCTCATCGACCTAAAAAGAGGAGAAATTGACCATCAGGATATTGGTCAAATGAATTTATACCTAAACTATTTCAGAAAAGAGGAAAATGTGGAAGGTGACAATCCTCCGATTGGAATTGTTTTAGGTGCCTATAAAGACCACATTCTGGTCGAATACGCCACAGATAATATCAACAATCAGCTCTTTGTCAGCAAATACCAACTCTACCTTCCAAATAAAGAGGAGCTAGCCAAAGAACTCGAACGCCACCTTATAACCCAATAAACGATGAAACCCCGCCAATTCTTTGTCCTTTTTCTGCTCATCTCCTATCCTGCCTTCTCCCAAACCTTCACCATGGAGCAGGTGGGGAAATTCACCTTTCCCTCCGAACTCACAGCAGATCAATCTGGCACTCAACTCGCCTGGGCTATGTATGAGCAGGGCAAGCGAAATGTGTATTTCGCAAAGGCTCCGGAATTTGAACCTCAAAAACTCACCTCATTTGACAAGGACGATGGGCAGGAAATCTCCAGCTTGACCTTTACTCCGGATGGAAAACACTTGGTTTTTGTCCGTGGTGGAGATCATGGCGGAGGAAATGCATCCTCAACGGTCAATGCTGAAAACCTTCCTCAGCTGCCCAAAGTAGAGATTTGGAAAATAGATATCCAAAACCGAAAAGCCAATCCGATCACCGAAGGAGATGAATTCAAACTCAGTCCAGCTGGAGAAATCTATTTCCTCAAAGGAGGACAAGTTTGGAAAGTTGGTCTTGGAGAAAATGCAAAACCCACTCAGGTCTTCCAAATCAAAGGGAATGTCAACTCCATGGAATTTTCTCCTGATGGAAAAAGCCTAGCCTTCACTGTCAATCGAGGAGGACATCAATTGATCGGAATCTATCGGAATGCTGAAACTTCCATCCAATTCATTTCCCCTTCTTTTCATCGCTATTCCCAACCCAAATGGTCACCCGATGGCAGCAAAATCGCCTTTATCAAAACCTTGGGAGGGACCGGTGCTGCTTACCCACTTTTAGAGCCGAGACATGCTCCTTGGGAGATTTGGCAGGCTGATATGGCTAGTGGAAAAGCCGAAATGCTCTGGAAAGCTCCTGAAACATTGAGAGGATCTTACCGCTATTTCTTTTTCTCTTATCCCAATGAAAACGAGTTGGTCTTTGAATCCTATCACGACGGATGGCAGCATTTGTACGTTTTTGACATAGAAAGTAAAAAAGAAACTCTCCTTACTCCCGGTGAGTATATGGTAGAGCAAATCAAGCTAAGCCCAGAGGGAAATCGAATCCTTTTTTCTGCCAATCAGGGACCGGAAAAGGAAGACAAAGACCGAAGACATATCGGCTCGGTGGATTTAAAAAGCAAAAAGCTGACTTGGGAAACCCGTGGAGAAGGGATCGAAGCCTACCCAGTGGCTTTGGCAGAAGGACAACTCGCCTACTTTTCTGCCACTTCCCAGCGACCGCATTTGGTCACAGTCAAAAGAGCCAATCAAGCTCAAATCCTACAGGCAGAATTGATCCCCGCCGATTTCCCCCAGCAAAAACTAGTGACTCCCAAACAAGTCAAATTCACCGCTCCTGATGGAACCACAGTCTATGGGCAATTATTCGAAAAGGAAGGAGGTCCAGCCCAAAAACCCGGGGTAGTTTTCGTGCATGGAGGCCCTCAGCGGCAGATGCTTTTGGGATGGAGCTACATGGACTATTACACCAATACCTATGCACTGAATCAGTATTTGGCTGAATTGGGTTTTGTGGTCCTTTCGGTCAATTTCCGATTGGGAATCGGGTATGGCTATGAGTTTCATAGACCTGCGTACGGCTATTACCAAGGGGCTGTGGAATACCAAGACATCAAAGCCGGGGGAGAATTCTTAGCCAATTTACCCCAAGTGGACGGAGAAAAAATAGGGATTTATGGGGGAAGTTACGGAGGCTACCTGACCGCCTTGGCTTTGGCTCGGGATTCCAAGCTTTTCAAAGTTGGAGTTGATATTCACGGCGTGCATGATCTGGATAGCCGGTATGAGCTTCCCGATGGATACGAAGTAGCCCCGGATTATGAAAAAGCAAAAGAAATCGCTTGGAAATCCTCTCCTATCGCTGATTTGGCGACTTGGACCAGTCCGGTACTCTTCATTCATTCGGACGATGACCGGAATGTGAATGTGAGCCAAACTACGGATCTGATCCGAAGATTTGATGAGTTGAAAAAACCGTATGAATCGATTTTAATCCCCGGAGATACCCATCACTGGATGAAGTGGGAAAATATGATCCGTGTTTCCAATGAAACCGCTACCTTTCTTCAAAAGCACTTGATGAACTAGCCATGGCCGAAAATAAAACCCAACCCACCGATGCATCAGTCGATGATTTTATCAATCAGGTAGAATCTCCAAAAAAACGGGAAGATGCCTTTGCACTAAAAAAAATGATGGAAGAAATCACCGGTGAAAAGGCAGTGATGTGGGGGCCAAGTATTATTGGTTTTGGACAATATCATTACAAATATGAATCAGGCCGGGAAGGAGATTTTTTGATTGTGGGTTTTTCCCCAAGGAAAGCTTCGATTTCTCTTTATGTGCTTGGATGCATGCATGAGGATTTTGATTTTACTATTCAGAAACTGGGCAAAGTAAAAACAGGGGCATCCTGTATATACATCAACAAACTATCGGATATCGATGAAAACGCCCTACAGGAATTGATTGCTAAAGGATACCAATACATGAAATCAAAATACCCCACCCGATGATTTTTCAAATCCTCAATGGAGATGCATTGTTAGAACAGTTCCCGGATGAAATTCCCGGAGAACGGATCGTTTTCAGAGAGTGCCTGATTGACGGAGCGGTTCGGGCCGAATCTGGCAAAGAACTCTGGGAAGTTCGGGCGGAATTCATCCACCAATCGTATCCAGAAACTTCTCATGCCGACTATGAAAAGCACTCCTACCAGGAAATCCTAAAAATCAAAAGTATCCCTCCCGACAGCAAGATTTACTGCTGGTTTGAAGAAGACCTCTTCTGCCAAGTTAATCTGTGGTTTGTATTCAACTACCTGAAAACCCATCCGGCAGAAGTCTTTTTGGTCTTGCCCTATCCGGATTCTCCTTATCATTTTTCCACTTTGGGCAAAAAAGAACTGATCGAGAACTTTGAGAAAAAGGCACATGCCATCAGTGCCAGAGAGCGAGAGGTATTGGGAGACCTTTGGATCCATTTTCAGAATGAAGACGTATTTGAGGCCCTAAAAATCGCAGATCTTTTTTCGGAACGATTTCCTTTTCTCAAAGAAGCTGTCGAGGCATGGAGAGATATGATGCCGATTGGAGATTACCCGGGGAAGCCAAAGGCTACCCTTCTTGAAATTCAAAAGAGCTTGGGAACCAGCAGTTTTCCTGAGATTTTCCGTGAATTTCAAAGGAGGCTGCCTATCTATGGATTTGGAGATTTGCAGGTGAAAAGAATGGGAAAAGAACTTGGGATTTTTTAATTCTGCATCACTTGCAAATCAACTTTCATTCCTCATAAATTTGGAAATAAAGCAGGTGTCGCTCAGTGGCTTAGTCCGCCTTGGCGGATCCCAAGCTGAAGGTTCCCGATCTTTTTCGGGACAGGCTGCGAGTTCGAGACTCATTACCCGCTCCAAGGTATCCCAAGTGATGCCTTTTGTTTTTTGTCGTAACTTCAAGGCATGCGTTGGTCACTTGATTTTCCCATCCCCGATTCTCCATTTCCCATCTCCCATGAGAGTAAAATCCTGAGCATAGGTTCCTGCTTTGCCCAGGTGATCGGACAAAAAATGCAGGAAAGCAAAATGGATGTACTGATCAATCCCTTTGGGACCCTATTCCATCCCAAAATCATTTCCCAACTGCTAGACCATGCCTTGTTTCAGGATCCTTTAGACGAATCAGGAATTTTGGTGCGGGAAGGATTATTTTTCCATTATTCCGCTCATTCGGATTTGGTGGGCAAAAGCGAGGAAGAGCTCAGGCAACTTTGGAATGAAAAAATCCAAGCAACGCATCACTATCTATCCTCAGGAACTCACTTGATCTTGACTTTTGGTACGGCTTGGATTTATGAGCACCATGAATTCGGTTCGGTGGCTAATTGCCACAAGCAGCCTCAAAAGTTGTTTGAGAAAAGACTCTCCAAGCTGGAATCCATGCTTTTTGAAATGGATGTTACCTTAGGAAATCTTTCGCGTGTTTTCCCCAAACTGAAAATCATACTTACAGTCAGTCCAGTACGCCATATCAAGGACGGGATTCCTGAAAATCAACTGAGTAAAAGTCTACTCCGGGTCCTTTGTCATGAACTTGAAAAGAAATTTGAGCACCTCTCCTATTTTCCTGCCTACGAGATCATGATGGACGAATTGAGGGATTACCGATTTTACAAATCTGATCTCATTCATCCTTCCGAAGAAGCCGAAAACTACATCTGGGGGAAGTTTTCCAACAGTTTTTTTTCTAAAGAAACTCGGGAAAAAATCACTGAAATCCAGAAGATTCAGCGGGAATTAGCTCATATCCCCTTGAACCCCGAGAGTGAATCTCACCGGAAATATCTTCAAAACTTAAAGGCCAAACTGGAACAATTAAATAAGGAATTTGATTTTTCTATCGAGATTCAAAAAATTTCTGAGAGTCTTAGATTGAATTAAAAATCCCCCTAACCCCCTTAAAAAGGGGGAATTTGATCCAATTCCTATTGTAGATTCAATTACAAATTTGGGGATGGTTTACAATCTTTCAATTTTGCAATGTTCCAATTTTCCAATGTCCACCAACCGTCTCATCCATTCCCAGTCTCCTTATCTCCTTCAGCACGCCCATAACCCTGTGGATTGGTACCCTTGGGGTCCCGAGGCACTCAAAAAAGCACAAGTCGAAAACAAGCCGATCATAGTTTCTATCGGCTATTCGGCCTGCCATTGGTGTCATGTGATGGAAAGAGAAAGCTTTGAGGATCAGGTAACAGCAGATCTGATGAACGAGCATTTCATCTGCATCAAGATCGACCGGGAGGAGCGCCCCGATATTGACAATATTTACATGGATGCGGTGCAGGCCATGGGGCTTCAAGGCGGCTGGCCCCTGAATGTCTTCCTGATGCCCAATCAGAAGCCTTTTTATGGAGGCACTTATTTCCCCAATCTCAAATGGAAGCAATTGCTCGCTAATATCGCAGATGCTTTTGCGAATCATGAAGATCAGCTGGCCGAAAGTGCAGAAGGTTTTGGCCGCAGCCTGAGTAGAAAAGAGACAGAAAAGTATGGGATAGAGGCGGGAGAAAGCATGCTTGATGCAGACGAGATGGTGGAGATCGCCACCAAGCTCTCCTCTCAGTTTGACCCGGAATGGGGAGGTATGAACCGAATCCCAAAATTCCCCATGCCCGCCATCTGGAATTTCGCACTGGACTTTGCAGACCTATCCAAAAATGATTTCTGGAAGGAAAAGGTCTTTTTCACGCTGAAGAAAATTGGCATGGGAGGAATCTACGACCATTTGAGAGGAGGATTTGCGCGGTACTCTGTGGATGGAGAGTGGTTTGCTCCCCATTTTGAAAAGATGGGGTACGACAACGGACAATTGCTGGAGCTGTATGCCAAAGCCTATCAGGCCAGTCAGGATTCCTTTTTTCTGGAAAAAGTAAAGGAGACTGTTCAGTGGATAAAGGCTGAAATGCTGCAGGAGGAAGGCGGATTTTATGCCGCTCAGGATGCTGACAGTGAAGGAGTGGAAGGAAAATTTTACACTTGGACCTATACTGATCTACAAAGCCTTGTCGGTGACGAAATGCCCTGGTTTGCGAAGCTTTACAATCTCAAACCCCAGGGCAACTGGGAAGAAGGGGTGAACATCCTCTTCCAAACCAAGGAATACACCCAGCTTGCAGCTGAGTTTGGAATGAGCGAACAAGAGCTGATTTCTAAGCTTAATGTGCTCAAATCCGGACTTTTGGAAGTCCGAAACCAACGGATTTTCCCAGGAAAAGATGATAAAATCCTTACCAGCTGGAATGCGATGATCGATGTGGGACTGATTCAGGGCTATTTTGCAACCGGGGAAAAGGAAATGCTGGACCTGGCTTTGGCCAATCTGGACTTCCTTCAGGAAAAACTCTTTACCGATGGAGTATTAATGCGATCTTACAAAAATGGGGAGGCTTATACCCCGGCATTTTTGGAAGATTATGCAGCACTTATCCGTGCTTTGCTTTTTGCCTTTGAGGCAAGCGGAAAACCTTCTTATCTAGATTTGGCAACCAAGCTTACCGAGACTTGCCTGAGTGAGTTTTTCGATGAAAGTGATGGCTTTTTCTATTTCAATAATCCCCATTCTGAAAAACTGATAGCCAACAAAAAAGAGCTTTTTGACAATGTGATTCCTGCTTCCAATTCGGTGATGGCCCGAAACCTCCACCGACTAAGCCTACTTACCTACGAGGAAAAATATGGAGAAATCGCGCGCAAAATGCTGGGAGGAATGAAAGATTTAATCGCCAAAGAACCCGGATTCCTTTGCAATTGGGCCAATTTGTATTTGGAGATGCTCGTTCCGACAGCCGAAATCGCCATTGTGGGAAAGGGAGCACAGACCCTTTCCATGGAGTTAAGAAACACCCTTTTTTCTAATTCAGTCTTGGCTTGGTCTGAAGCTGCGACAGAAACTGCCCCGATTTTATCCGGAAAAACTGCCGATTCGGAGGGAAATGCCTTAATTTATGTGTGCTTTGACCGGGCATGTCGCAGACCGGTTAGCACAGTGACAGAAGCCCTATCCCAATTACCTTATTTAGCCTAGTTTGGTGGAAAGCCTTTTTGGAGATCAAGATTTTTTGGATAAAAACAGCGGAAACAACTTCGCCGATATCATCCTGCCTGTTCCCATCCCGAGGATGTTCACCTACCGGATTCCCTCTACCCTCAAGTCAGAGATTCAGATTGGGCTTCGGGTAATTGTTCAGTTTGGGAAGAAAAAGGTCCTCACCGGGATCATCGGCAAGGTTCACAATAAGCCTCCTCAGGCCTACGATGCCAAGCCGATTTTGGATATTCTGGATGCAGAACCCAGCGTAAATCCCCTTCAGATCCGTTTTTGGGTATGGATGGCGGAGTATTACTTCTGCCATATCGGAGAGGTGATGTTTGCGGCCCTTCCTTCCGGCTTGCGACTTTCTTCAGAAAGCAAAATCCAGGTCAATCCCAACTTTGACCCTGAAACCAGCAAGTATCCTTTGGATATCCGGGAGGAGAAAATCCTGGAAGCTTTGGAAAATCAGGCAGAGCTGAGTTACGAAGACTGCGAAAAAATCCTGGGAATCAAGACCATTCACCCCATTATCAAAAGCCTGGTGGCCAAAGAAGCCATTTTGATTTTTGAAAAGGTACAGGACAAATACAGCCCAAAAGTAGAAACCCGAATCCGTTTGGTTCCTGGAATAGCCAAGGACAAAAATGCCCTTCAGGCCGTATTCGAGGCTGTTCAGGGCAAGCCTAAGCAGGAATCGATTTTGCTCAAATTTCTTAGAGACATTCCGGTTTTTCAGCGACCCGAACTCAACGAAAAAGGACTGGATAAAGCTACTCTTCTCGAAGAAGGGGATTCGGAAAGTTCGCTGAAAACCCTGATCAAAAATGGCGTCTTCGAGTCCTTCAAACAAATAGTCAATCGAATCGAAGAGGTGGAAGCCGAGCGAAAAGCCTATGCCCTATCCTCTTCCCAGCAAGCGGCCTTTGATGAAATAAAAGGGCATTTTGAAACCAAGCAAACCGTCCTCCTGCATGGAGTGACTGGATCGGGAAAAACAGAAATCTACATTCAGCTGATCGAGGAAGTCATCGACAGCGGTTCTCAGGTGCTGCTTTTGCTTCCAGAGATTGCCTTGACCACGCAGATTGTAGGCCGGCTCAAGCAGGTTTTTGGATCCAAAATGGGTGTATTTCATTCCAAATATTCGGACAATGAGCGGGTCGAAGTATGGAATGGAGTTCTCAGCGGACGCTTTCCTTTTGTGGTTGGGGTAAGGTCATCGATTTTTCTGCCTTTTGACAGTCTGGGGCTGGTTATCATCGACGAGGAGCACGAACCGAGCTACAAGCAGTTTGACCCGGCACCCCGGTTTCATGCCAGAGATGCAGCCATTATGCTGGCTTATTTTCATCAAGCCAAAACCCTGTTGGGCTCAGCAACGCCATCTTTTGAAAGCTACTCCAACGCCAGCCAAGGCAAATATGGATACGTTTCCTTGGACCACCGATTTGGAGATGCCACTCTCCCGGAGTTCCACTTGGCCAATCTTTCGGCAGACCGAAAGAAAAACCTGCTCAAGCTGGATTCCACCCGTCTGCTTCGAGAAAAAATCCAGCAGGCCCTGGATCAACAACAGCAGGTGCTCATTTTCCAAAACCGACGGGGCTACTCTCCCTATGTGCAGTGTGAGGATTGTGGCTGGACCGGGCAATGCGTGCAATGCGATGTCAGCCTAACCTATCATCAGTTTGCAGAGGAGCTTCGCTGCCATTATTGCGGGTACAAGGAAAAGGTCGCTCAGTCCTGCCCTGTTTGTGGAAGTACACAGCTTTCTCTCGAGGGGATGGGGACCGAGCGCATCGAGGAATCTTTGAGTTTGCTTTTTCCGGAAGCAAGGCTGGGAAGGATGGACTTGGACACCACCAGAAATAAGCATGGTTACCAGCGGATTTTAGATGAATTTGCAGCAGGTCAGATTGATATTTTGGTTGGGACACAGATGATTACCAAAGGCTTGGATTTTGGAAATGTAAGTGTAGTGGGAATCTGGGATGGGGATCGGATTTTGAATTTTCCAGACTTCCGCTCTGGAGAAAGAGCCTTTCAGCAGATCACTCAGGTGGCAGGCCGGGCAGGAAGAAGAGAAGTCAAGGGACAGGTCATCATCCAAAGTAGGAAACCGGAAAATGAGGTTTTTGAAAATATCATCCGGGGTGATTACCTGGAGTATTTCCGTCAGGAAATGATGGATAGAAAAAAGTATTACTACCCTCCTTACGTCAAACTAATCAAAATCACCACCCGACATACTGACTTCAAAACTGCTGAAAAGGCGGCCCATGCCCTTCATCATCAGATGGCCAAAATTCCGATTAAGAAGATTGTGCTTGGACCGGAAAAGGGGGTGATCGCCAGAATCAAAAACCAATACCAGCTGGAAAGCCTGATCAAACTCGAGAAATCTGGAGCTACTCAGAGTGTGTTTAAAGAGAACCTGACGCGGATTATCGAAGAGCTTCAGGCGGTCCCTGATTTCCGTTCGGTGAGATGGGTGGTTGACGTCGATCCAAACTGATTTTTCTGATTTTTTTGAGTTCAGGATGGTAATAGGAGATTTTTTCAGTTTCTTGAAAAATCACTTACCTCATTCCCATGCAAAGATTCCTTTTGATCTGCGACCTCAAAGATGAGCCAGAAGCCATACAGGCCTACGTGGAATGTCACCAAGCAGTAGACCCGGAAATCTTGGAAAGCATTCGCTTGGCAGGAATTATCGGAATGAGTATTTACCGCTGGAAAAATCGGCTAAGCATGATTCTGGAAGCGGACGATGATTTCAGCTTTGAGAAAAAAGCGGCCTTGGATAATGCAAATCCCAAAGTCCAGGAATGGGAAGCTTTTTTGGGTCAATATCAAACCAACCTTCCCGGCACACCACTAAACTGGAGATGGGCATTGTGTGTGAAGATTTTTGAGTACAAAAATGTATAGATTGAAAAGTAAAGACTTGTGATTTCATCCTGAAAACCATGAAAAAACCTATCCTCATCCTCCTCATCAGCCTTTTCACCACTATGGCTTTTTCCCAAAATCATATCCTCCCTCTATGGGAAGGAACCCCTCCCCTGCAAAATCCCAGTGACCTAAAGGAAGAATCGACCCAGCAGGGAATCTTGAGAATCGCCAATGTCCAAACACCCACCATCGAAGTTTATTTGCCAACCAAGCAGATCGCAACCGGGGAGGCTGTGGTAATTTTCCCGGGAGGAGGCTATGGAATTTTGGCCTACGACTGGGAGGGCACTGACTTTGCCAAATGGCTCAATGCGCAGGGAATCGCCGGAATCGTAGTCAAATACCGCCTGCCAATTTCCAAGTCGCTTACCGACCCGAAGGAAGTACCACTGATGGATGCACAGCGAGCCATTCGCCTAGTCAGGCAAAATGCCGAGGCTTGGAATATCAATCCTGCCAAAGTCGGGATAATGGGCTTCTCTGCAGGGGGGCACTTGGCCTCCACTCTCAGCACACAATACACACATGAAGTCAATCGCCCCAAAGATGCCATCGATGCCCTTTCTGCACGCCCGGATTTCTCCATTCTGGTTTATCCGGTCATCTCCTTTCGGGATGCCGCGGTTCATTCGGGTTCTAGAAAAAATCTAATCGGAGAAAATGCTTCCCAGGAATTGATGGATCGCTTTTCCGGGGAATTGAATGTAACAGCTGAAACTCCCCCGACCTTTTTAGTACATGCTCAGGATGACAAAGGCGTTCCTATTGAAAACTCGCTCTTGTATTATGAGGCCTTGCATAAGCATGGAGTGAAAGCTTCCCTTCACATCTATCCCAGCGGAGGTCATGGCTTTGCTTTTGGCTTGGGAAAAGGAGCAGTAGAAGGCTGGAGAGACATACTGCTCGCCTGGATGAAAGAAACTGTTCAGTAGGCAGTCGCAGTAATCAGTTTTTGAAGTGTTGGGTATTAAAGTCTGACTTCATCAACCTAATAACTTTTAACCATTAACAATTAACTTCCTGACATGCCCATCAAAGTAATAGCCTTCGACGCAGACGACACCCTTTGGGTCAATGAACCCTTTTTCCGGGAAGCGGAAGAGAAATTTGCAGGCTTGCTGGAGGACTTCATGCCTCAGCATGCGATCATGAAGGAGCTCTATCGCACAGAAATTGAAAACCTGAGAATGTATGGCTATGGCATCAAAGGGTTTATGCTTTCTATGATCGAGACGGCTTTGAGGATTTCTGATCATAAAGTCCCGATTACTCTAATCGATAAAATCATCCGTATCGGTCAGGAGATGCTTGAAAAACCTGTGGAACTATTACCCGGAGTAGAAGAGGTTTTGAAAGCCTTGAATGGGGATTTTCGGATGGTCATGGCTACCAAGGGAGACCTGGTAGATCAGGAGAGAAAACTGAGAAAATCCGGTTTGGAGAAACACTTCCACCATATCGAAATCATGAGTGAGAAGCGGGTCAGTGATTACGAAAAGCTAATTCGTCACCTGGATATCCACCCTTCCGAATTTCTGATGCTGGGCAACAGCCTGAAATCAGACATTTTACCCGTTTTGGAATTGGGAGGATATGGAATCCATATCCCCTTCCATATCACTTGGGTACATGAGCAAGTGGATCATGAAGTGAAGAATGAGCGGTTTTTTAAGGTGGAAAACATCGGAGAAGCGACAGAATTGATCAAAAAGCTTCAGAAATAATTATCCTGCCAATGGATTTGATTATTTCCTATATGATTATCCGCAATTATGCCAGTAGATCAAAAGTGGCCTCGACTTCGCTCGACCTCCGGATTCGGGATTAATGGTGGTAGGGGAGGAAAATGCGGCTGCGCCGCATTTTCCTCCCCTACCCAACTTAAAACATCGAACGGTCACCGAGCGACGGTTGGTGAGCTAGTCAAACCAAGTCGAGGTGAGCATTTATAAAATTTGGTTACTGGTAAGAAAGCGGATATACATTATTTTCTATTTCGAACTCTCATTTTTCTTTTAAAGCACTAACAAAATTTAAAAGCCGTAGTTATTTTTAAAAAAAAATTTTTTTTAAAACAAAAACAACATGTCTATCTCTAAACTTTACAATCTAAAATCCAAAGTGGCCATCGTAACCGGTGGTGGAAATGGCATTGGTAAAGCCAGTGCATTGATGCTAGCAGAAGCAGGTGCAGCAGTCGCTGTCAGTGATCTCAAACTCGCTGATGCAGAAGCTGTCGCAGAAGAAATCAACAAAAAAGGCGGTAAAGCCATAGCTGTGGAATGTAATGTCACAGAGGATGCCCATTTGGTAAATCTCGTAGATCAGACTGTCCGGGAGCTTGGAGGAGTTCATATTTTGGTCAACAATGCCGGGGGAGGTGGAGGAGGAAGAGAAAATCCTTCTAAAATTTCCGTGGAGGACTTTGCCTGGAGATTTCAACTCAATGTGTATTCAGCCTGGAGGCTTTCCCAACTTTGCGCTCCTCACATGAAAGAGGGCAAATATGGGTCGATCATCAATATCACCTCTATGGCAAGTATCAACAAAAGTCCGAATATGAGTGCCTATGCCTCTTCCAAGGCGGCAATGAATCACATGACTGCCAACCTGGCCATGGACTACGGGGTAGATGGAATTCGAGTCAATGCCGTGGGGCCCGGAGCAACCAAGACTGCCGCTTTGGAATCAGTCCTTACTCCTGAAATCGAGGCAAAAATGCTTGCCCACACTCCCATCAAGAGATTGGGAGAAGTAGACGATATCGCAGGAGCTGTATTGTATTTTGCCAGCCCCATTTCTGAGTGGGTTTCAGGCCAAGTCATTTTTGTAAACGGAGGAGGAGTCCAGACTCTAGACTGATATTTTCTTAACTAACACCAAACAACTATGTCTACAATTGAAAAACTATTTTCCTTCGAAGGAAAAGTAATTATCATTACTGGAGCTGCTGGCGCAATAGGAAGCGCGGCAGGCCATCTTTTTGCCAGCCTCGGAGCTAACGTAGTCATCTCTGATCTTAATGAAGAAGGAGCGATTCAAGTCGCTAAAGAAATTGAAAAGGAAAGCGGAAAAACAACTTTGGGGATCAAAACAGATGCAACTTCTGAAGCAGATTTGGAGCATTTGGTTACCTCCACACTCAAAAAATTCGGCAAAATCAGTGGATTGATCAACAATGTAGGTTGGGGAGCCAATACTCCAATTTGGGGCTCTGATTCAGATAAAATGGTCAAATCCTATTTACTCAATACAGTAGGGTCTTACAATTTGACCAAATTATGCATGCCTCACCTTGAAAAAGAGCCCAATGCTTCCGTGGTATTTTCCGGTTCACTTGTAGGTGTAAGTCCATCTCCGGAGTTTATTGAATACAGTACCGCCAAAGCCGGTTTGATGAACATGGTCAGAAGCATGGCAGTCGTATCCGGACCGAAAGTCCGCTTCAACACTGTATTGATAGGCAGTGTGGATAATGGAGATAGCACTTTAGCAGCTGGATATACTCCTGAGATGCTGAAAGCCTTGTCTGATATGTTTGTCATGAAACGCCGAGGTGCTCCAATGGAAATTGCCTATGGAATGATGTTTTTAATGAGTGATGCTGCTCAATGGATCACAGGCATCGATCTGCGGATTGATGGAGGAGGTACTTATCGAAGTAAAATGCCCAAAAAAGAAGACTAAACTAAGAGGACTGACTAGGAGAAATCTTCAAGAAGAACGACCCAAGTGATTTTTAAAACTCACCTCTAAATCGATCATCTGACTTCTTTTAGACAGTCCTTTACCTCCAATGACATGGGGATAATCAGACGAGTATTTTCATTAGGATTTTTCTTGTTTTGGCTATCTGGACTTTATCCACTACTAGCCCAGCAAAACATAGCATTTGGAATAGAAACTATCCCATCCAATGCGGAAGGTAGCCCTATTCGTTCGGTGCTTATCCTGTTGGAAAAGGATGGAAAAACCTACTTAGCAGATTCGACAGAACTTGAAAAGTTCACTGATTCCTTTGAGATCAGACCCGGAGGGAGCTTTAGGCAGTTTACTGCTGATTTGGCCTTGGAAGTTGTAAGAAAACAACCGGAAATAAAATCAGCATCCTATAGACTCTACAATACCGAACTGGGAGGTCCAGTCACTTTTGTACTTACTGCTGAATTTCTAGAGGAAGGGGATTCTAAAGAACCAATTTTAGAAGAAAAGGCAAGATTCCCTTTGATTTCCCAAACCGAAAAATCAAAACTCACCTGGCTTCTAAACGGAGGAGGAGGATTTTATCATGAACAAAACGGCCTTTTTGCACAGGGTGCGCAATTCACTCAGGGAAATCCGGTAGCTACTGACCCTGCAGGATTAGGACCAAGGTTTTGGGGGGAATTTTATATTGAACCCGGTTTGGCGGGTATTACCCAATTGGGTAAATCAAAGATTTTCCCTTATGCTTCAGTTTCCTTCCTTCTTTCCGGAAGAAACAGCAGCGATATTTATTCGGCAGGAGCAACTGCCTTTGGAGCAGTAGAGCGTCTTTATGGAGGTATTCTATTACCCAGATTAGGAAAAAATGAAAAACTCAGTTTTGACCTTTCTGCAGGACGACAGTTTTTCCAACTGAATGACGGATTCCTTTTTGCCAAATTCTCAGGCTCTGCTAATGCTGGAGAGAGAGGTTCTGTGTATTTGAATTCCAGGACAACCTTTCAAATGACTGGTTTGGCAAAAATCCGCTATGGGAAATTTCACCTGGATGGTTTTTTCCTGGAGCCTCAGGAGCTTTTCAAAGATCGACAAACAGATACCCGATACTTAGGCAGCTCATTGCAATTCCAAGACAATAAGCATTGGGATTTGGGTTTAAGCTACATTTCGATTATCAATTCCTTATCCCAATACAGCACTACCGGGAATCCTATTCCCTGGGAGGGCTTGCGAGTCATCAACCCTAAGCTATGGATCAACAACTTGGGACAAAAGGGCATTTTCCTAAAATCAGAATTTGCCTACCAAACGCATGCAGATGCAGATATAAAAGCGCTAGGTTGGTACATTGGAGGAGGGCTTCTTAAAAAAGCATGGAAAGGAAGTCCATCTTTCTACTACAGATTTGCCTACATGCAGGGAGATGATCCTGCTACTCCTACCTATGAACGATATGATGCACTCCTCACAGGAGGACTGGGAAATTGGGTTCAGGGATTAAACTTCAGAAAAATATCAGGAGACGGAAACTTCCTCACCCACAGGGTAGAAGTAAAGGGGTATTTGAAAAAAAATATGGAGCTCTCTCTGGATTACTTTCATTTTCGCGCGGATCAATTAAATAATCAGGGAGGCCTACCTCCTATCAATTCTTTCAGTTCCAAATCCATTGGGCAGGAAGTGACTGCTACTTTCAGATACTTCTTTGCAAAGAATTACCTCTTCTTAGGGATATTCACCTGGGGAGATCCGGGGAAGGCCATAACTGAAAATTTTGAAACTCAAACCCCAGATTGGTTATCCTTTCAGGGAACGGTATTTCTTTTCTTTTAAAAATTAATTTATGTCAACATCTACTTACACCCCTGCTTCCATTTGGAAAGGTGCCCTCGTTGGAGGTTTGATAAATACTTTCATCAATGGGGTGATCAATTGGTTCCAAGTAAAAGATCTCGATTCTGTTTTAGTCACTGACAATTTGATTTCAACAGAAGCACACACCTTATTTTCTGGAGCCGTCCCCTTAGCCGTCAGTTTAGCATTTATTTTATCCGGTGTAGCCTATGCCTCCACCAAAGTCCCCGATAAGCCTGCTTACTTTCCGAGATATTTTTTAAAATCCCTTCAGTATGCCTTTTCTGCTTTTGGAATGGTAGTGACGCTTGGAGTGCTTTGGCAGCGATGGATGGGATCTGTGGAAATTTCCCCGATAACAGCCGCAATCTGGGCAGGAATTATTGCAGGAATTGTTTCTGTGATTGTTAATTTAATGGTAGTAACTGACTTGGTAAAGAAATGAAACATAAGCTCACCTTTCTTTTTTTCTGTTTGACTCTCAGTTTTGGTATGGCTCAAAATAAAAAAGACTATTCCAATGGCGTCCCTATCACCAAAGGAACTTGGTTTAGCAGCTTGAGTCTATCGGCAAACTCACGGACAGGAGAAAATGACCGGCAACTATTCGCAACCTATATCGAACAGCAAAGAAACGGCTTCAATCTACGGGTCGATCCAGGATATGTCATCAAAGACAATCTAGGTATTGGAATTGGTTTGCTGTACGGTAGTCGAAAAGATGAAAGTATTCAGCAATCCTCTGACGGAGTGATCTCAAATGTAAACTCTGCAGAAAGGAAGTTTGAAATCAGACCCTATGTCAAGAATTTCATCCCTTTGGGAGAAAGTAACCGCTTTTACATTGTCATCCCCACTGAATTACAAATTGGATTCGGAAATGGAATCCAAGAGACCACCACAGATGGGGTATTGACAAGAGAGTTTACAGATGGAATTTATTACGGTCTGGGGATGAGACCGGGAATGCTGGTTTTTATCCGTGAAAATTTCGGATTTGAAGTCAATGTCGGTGCTCTTGGAATCAGTCGGACTATCATCACCAGCGAAGCAACCGGTCTGCCGGACTCCAAAGTGAATTCCGGCGATCTTAGCCTGAAAATCAACTTGTTGGAACTGTCACTTGGATTCTCCATTTACCTATGAAAAAGATAAGCATTAGAATTTCCCTCCTATTTCTGGCATTTTCAATACTCACTTTTTCCTGTATTGATGAAAACTTTTTTGGTAAATCTTCCCTGAAGCAAATCCGCTATTTCACAGTATCGGGGCAATTGGGAAATACTCAGATCATTGAGGACAGCCTTTTGATTCGACTTTCTGTCGGTTCAAAAGTAGATATTACCCAACTGGCTGCAGATTCTATCGGCCTCAGTTCTTACGCTAAGGTCACTCCTGCACAAGGTGAGGCTCAGGATTTTTCCTCCCCCGTCACCTATCAAGTTCAAGCTGAGGATGGTTCCCTAGCCAGCTATCAGGTCATTGTAACCAAGCAATCTGAAAACCAGCAATTGGAAAACTCAGAGTTTGAGGATTGGTACACGCCTGCCGGCAAAAACTATGAGGAGCCTGGAAAAGATGCCAATTCGATATGGGCCTCGGGAAATGCCGGGGTAGTGACCTTGGGTGATGCAAACGTAGAGAAATTTGAGGTAGCGCCGGGTGATTTTTCGGCCAGGTTAATCACACGTGATCTGGGTCCTTTGGCCCAATTGGTAGGCCAGAGAATGGCTGCCGGTTCCATGTTTACCGGGAAATTCGTTTTGGACATTTCCAATCCTCTTAATTCTACCCAATTCGGAATCGCATTCACCGGCAAGCCAAAAAGCTTCACCATTAACTATTCCTATTCTCCAGGAGAAGTTTACCGAAATGGTAAAGGCCAGGTTTTGGAAAAAGAAGACCAAGCTGACATTTATCTCTTACTCGAAAACAGATCCGGTTCTGAAATTAAGCGGATTGGAACTGCCTGGTTAAGAAGCGGAGAGTCAATCGCAGAATTGAAGGATGTTACTGTGCCGGTCATATATGGCCCAATTCCTCCTGATTCCCCTTCATTTTGGTTTCCGGCCAACGGGCAATTTGGCTCCGCAAACGAAGAAGTGACCCACCTGACTTTGGTCTTTGCATCCAGTGCCGAAGGAGCCAATTTTGAGGGTGGAGTAAATAGTACCTTAATTATTAATTCCGTCAAATTGAACTATTGAAGAGCCAAGAATTTGGCTATCACCCATTCTGATAATCTGATTTAAGGGTCTTCATTACCTCCAGGTATTGTTCTTTGCCTTTGACGGTGAGAAATGGACTAAAGACATTCAAAATTCCGGCAAGATAAATCGGCTTGACTTCTTCAAACAACTTATCGTTGTCGTAAAGAGAATAGGATGAAATCCATGTGGTCATCGTATTGATGAATTGGAAGCGGAAGATATGCTTTGGAAACTCTTCCAGTATCTCTTCAGTAAGAAGCCCATGATCTACAAGGGATCGAACCATTGCGAAAGGCTTATCTTTCCTATTGTTCCAGGTTGTCGTGATTTGATCAAAAAGCGTCTTCTGGGATTGACTGGCCAGAGAGATAAATCGAATGGTCGAACGATTTTCAAACTGTATGTCCATGATTTTGGAAACAAAATCCAGGAATGTAAAAAAAGAAGGGGCTTGGGCAACAGAGTCGCTGATAGAAATCTCAGCTACCTCCTTTTCATAAATCTCAGCTAATCCTACAAACAAATGATCCTTGGTCGGGAAATAATTGGTGATCCCCCCAATGGTGATTCCTATGATTTTGGATAATTCCCTAAGAGTCAAAAAAACTCCTTCTTCATTTAAAATCCTCCTAGATTCAAAAAGGATGTTTTCCTGAGTTTTTTTTCCTTTGGTTTTCTTTTCTACAGTCATAATGGGCCTAAATGTCGAATAGAACTTGCCTCCTATCCAACTTTAATCTGATCAAAAACTAAACTAGAGAAATTGCTTCTATTCTTTAAGTCACTCATGTAAAAACCAAACTTTATTAAAAATAGGATTAAAAAAAGACTCATTAGAGTATTCCAAAGTTTTTTTAAGAAGGGTGATTCTGGATAAAATTTTAACGAGGTAAAAAAACCAGACCTTCTTTGGTCCACCATCCTAATCTCCCATCATGATCGATTTTTAGCCAGCTCTATCCACCATCTGAATGCGGAATTGAAAAAAAACCAAAAAAAATCAATTTTAATTCAGTTCATTTTCCAACACCTGTTTCTCCTCAATCAAGACATTTCTCAGCTTTTCATATCCTAATTCCTGTACCGATACCTTTTCATCAATTGACAAAGATGCCGCAGCTGCCGCACTTTGGCCCAAAATCATAAAAACAGGTTCCATCCGGATGGATCCAAAGGCGGTGTGCGAACTGGACACACATACGGAGACGAGAAGATTTTTACATTCCTCTTCTCTAGGAACCAAGGTGCCGTAGGAAATGGAATAAGGCTGCTTGGGGTGCACACCGATATCCCCCTCGTTTTGGACAAAACCTCCTGGAGTCACAAAGCGCTGAGTATTGTGTGAATCCAGTGAATACGAACCCATGCCCACAGATTGGGGAACCACCTTGGCCCCAAGCACATCGTGTTCGGTCATGACGTAGGATCCTATCATTCTTCTGGCTTCCCGAACATAGATCTGATGCGGCCAATTACCATTGTCGGTAAATTCATCTTTGGCCAATCCGTAATTGCCTATCTCATTTCTCACATTTTCAGGAACCCGGCTATCATTTGCCAGAAAATACATCAAGCCTTTCTGGTAATCTTCGTGCTCCCGAATGATTTCCTTTCTCCGCTCATAGCTTGCTTCCGGATAATCGTAATTTTTTCCGATGTAGTCCGTGCTGAAGGGACCATGATTATTGGTGTCTGTCTTCAGATTCGGAATCGGGTCAAATTTCCAAAAGGTCTCATTCCAGCCAGCGGCATAAACCCGGGCCAGCAGTTCATAGCGATTGGAATCGTAGTTGGTGGGTTTGGGAAAAGGAATACGATTATCAGGATTTCTGCTCAATGCCATTCGGAAATTGTAGGCTTGTAACCGTCGGTCTCCTTCCCCGTTTTTGCCCGGATTCTCAGGAGAAATCTCAGGTAAAAGCCCACTGCTTGGATCACCCGGTATCCTATAGGCCGAGATAGAGTCCATGAAATAATGCCGGTGCTGATAGACTCCGACTTGCACTCCATTCCAAGTTTCCCCATAAACCGAATTAGCTTCTCTGCCCACATGGTAGCTTACACCGGCTGCAGCCATCAAATCCCCTTCATAAGTCGCATCGATGAAGACTTTACCCCTGTACTTTTTGCCAGAAAGGGTCTGAATCGAGACAATCTCCCCATTCTTTTTGATCACTCCCTTTTCCCGATCCAGCCATTCATCCCGATGGACTACAAGCTGAAACTCCTCCACCCAATCCTCAAAAATCTGCTCTGCCACATGCGGTTCAAAAATCCACATGGTCCGGTTTTCCCCGTCAATGGCCGGAGTCCCTTGCCCTTTGTTGCCATACTCCTCCCGCTTTTGCCATTTCCAAGCCGAATCTTGGGCATAGTGTAGATAAACCCGATGGTAAAATTCCCTAGCCAATCCCCCGATGACCACCTTGTTCCCCGTATCAGTAAACCCCAAACCACCTGAAGACAATCCCCCCAAATGGATATCCGGAGAAACCACAATGACGGACTTCCCCATCTTCTTTGCCTGCACTGCTGCAGTAATAGCGGAAGAAGTACCTCCATAAACAATGATATCGGCTTCATAGCTTCCTTCCCGAACCGACGAACAGGCGATCAGAAAGGAGAAGATTAGGGAAGCGAATAGGAGTCTCATTGGGAATTGGGTAAAGGGTAAAGAGTTACTAATAAATAGTTATTGGTTATTGGCAATTGATCATTGATAATTGGTTATTGGTTATTGGTCATTGATCATTGGTCATTGATCATTGATCATTGGTTATTGATTATTGGTTATTGGAAATTGATTTTCAATTTTTCCCAAAACTCTCCGCTTCGGAATTCAGCTGGCCATCTCCGGGATTTTCACCCGAAAAGACCAAAATCCGATAGTTGAAAGTCACTGACTCTCCTGCTTTCAAGCCAAAATTCAATACATCCTTTCCTCCGCTCAGCTCCTTTTGACCCAAAGGATTGGCAGAGAACAATCCATATCCCCGAGCATGCCAATAGGTAGGATAGCCGGGATTGGAAGGATGATCCAAAATCACCACTGATATCTTCTCCTTTTCAATTTGTCCATTGAGTGTCACCCATTCTCCCCGGGTACCCCAAACGTCATCCCCCTCTTTTCCGGCACTGCTTCGATATTTCCCGGTCACACCCTCATTATTGAGACTGGGAACCGTGGTCGGAATCCCATTGGCATCGGTAAACAGCTCGGGTTTGTTGGAGGGATGCTCCAGTTCTCGGGCGACGCGGATGGCAAATACTCCTTCCTTATTATCCTTCATGGATATCGGCTCGTCCTGTGCGGTAAGTGTCGTGATTCGATCTATGGTCCGTTTTTTTCCTTCTGAGGAAAAAACAAACCGAGTCTTTTCTTTCAGCAAAACCTTCCCATCCGGAGCCAACCAGTCCATGGTCACTTCCAATTCAGCGGAATTTTTGTTTTCCTTGAGATCAGTGATTCCGGTATGTCGGATAGTTCCGTATCGGTCTTTTTTGTCAGCCGGAATTGCATCGGAATTATTCCAAAAGTCCAGGCCATTCACATCTCCATAATTCATCCAATGTCCGATATGGTGGGGATGGTCCACCCGCTCTCCGGCTCTTGGTGCCAAAGGAAACCCTCGGGTGATTTCATGCCCTCCAGCGGTGATAATGGGATAAAGCACCGGCTTGGCGATGGTCTCAGGATAGTAATAGGCTGTAAAAAGCTCATCCCCAATCCTTACTTCCACCTTGTTTTCAGCATCTATCCGGATCAGCTTCACTGATTCATTTTGTGCCTGAAGTGGAGTGTTCATTGTGCAAAAGAGGGACAGCAGAACCCCTGCTGTCCCCCATTGGATTTTTTTGATCGATTGCATAACTCAATATTGGAATGGCTTGCCTCCGGCTAGGACTTCTTGCTTTTCCTCATCAAAAGTCACAAACTGACCGGTTCTCAGCGCCGCCGTAGTCATGATATTGGCGATGGAGTGATTGTATCCGGCCATTACGTCTGCATTGGGCTTTTTGCGTGAGCGAACGCACTCCATCCAGTTGCGCATATGGGCAGAAGTCATGTCATCAGCCCCGGTGTTGGCACCGGTTTCCACTTTCACGGCTTCGCCCAAAGCCATTTCCTGCAGCAGGTTTTCCTGCATTCCCATGGCTCGGGCCTGATTGGCTCGAAGCCCTCCGTTTGGAGAGATTTTATTCGTATCCAAATTCAACTCTCCTGCATTGGAATAATAGATTTCTTTGGTGCCTCCAGCGGAATTGGTAAAACGTGAGGAGTAAATCACCTGGAAACCTTTGGACATGTCATTCAATGGGCCATAGTCAAATACCGCGGTCATGGTATCGAAATTCTGCCGACCGTCTTTCCAAAGGTAAATTCCCCCATTGGCTGCCACACTCCTCGGATGAGGCAAGTCGGTAAACCAATGCACGGTATCAATCTGATGGGCCATCCACTGTCCGGGAATACCGGAAGAATAAGGCCAGAATAGACGAAACTCTAAGTATTTTCTCGGATCCCAATCGGTCTTAGGCCGGTTCATCTGGTAGCGATCCCAGTCAGTATCCTCTTTTCGGATCTGACCCACCAAATCCGGTCTTCTCCAACGTCCGGGTTGATTGACATTCCAAGTCATTTCTACTGCCACAATATCTCCAAACTTGCCCGCTTTGATAAAATCATGCGCCTGGTGATAATTGATCCCGCTTCGACGCTGGGAACCCACTTGCACGATCTTCCCGGTTCGGAGCACCGCTTCCTTGGCCGCTCGGTTGTCAGCCATAGTTTCTGCGAAGGGCTTTTCTACGTAAGCATCCCTTCCGGCTTCCACTGCCTCTTTGCAATGCAAGGCATGCTGAAAATCAGCCGTGGAAATAATCACCGCGTCCACGTCTTTACGATCGTAGAGTTCATCGTTATTTCTACAGGCGGCGATATCCAAACCCGCTTTTTCCTTGACAAAGGCTTGGGCTTCATCTCTTCTTCGGCTCCAGATATCCGAGACAGCGGTAAACTGGAAGTTCATTTCCTTGGCATGGATCTGCATGGCGGGAACCAAAGCTCCCCGACATCGGTCGGAAAAGCCGACAATGCCCACATTCACCCGGTCATTGGCTCCGAGGATTCGGCTATAACTTTTAGGCGAAAAGGCCATGGCACCCAAGCTAAAGCCGGCTGTGCCCAAGGCGGTTTTTTTGAGAAAATCTCTTCTTGAATTATCGTTCATGGTTTTTTGGGTTTCTATGGTTAAAGTTTTGAGTTAATGGTTATTTGTTAATGGTTAATAAATTAAAGTCTAGCAGGATGGATTTTGAATAATAATGACTTCCTGATTTTACTTGCAAAACTGCCCACTGCTTACCGTCTACTGATCAACCAATTCCTGAAATAGGGCCAACTGTTCTGCCAATGCAGCAACCCGGTCAGCCGGCTTGGTTCGGGCTTCGAGCAGAATCCAGCCTTCGTAGTTCATGCCCAAGAAAAGGCGGAAAAGCTCGGGATAGGGATAGTTGCCCACATTGAACTCACGTACATGGACGGTATCCCCGAACCACTTTTTCACCGAATTGAAATTGGCTTCCAAACCCGGAGGAAGTAAGTCCTCCTCGTTGCAGTTCCAGCAGATTTTGACATTGGGTTCGGTCACATGGTCGAAGATCGCCTTCATCACTGGCAGTTCTTGGGTATACTGACCATGAACCTCCACCCGAATCAATTGTCCATAGTCTTGAGCATATTTTCCCACTTCATTGAAGGAAGCGGCAATCTGGGCGATGGTTTTTTCCTTGGGTACCTCAGGAGGAAGAAAATTAGGTTTGACCTTGATCCCTGTGGCTCCGATATCGTGGCAAAGCTCAATGTAGGCTTTGGTCCCTTCGATATTCTGCTTCAGCTTTTCCGGGTCAGGGCTGTGGTACTCGTAATTGCTGCCATAGCCCAAGCACGTGACAGGACTGTCTGCAAAGCGCTTCTTGACCTCTTCACGTTGGCTTTTGCTTAGATTGGTCTCTACGGCATGGGCATGTTGAGTGCGGAGTTCCACTCCGAGCACACCGGTTTTTTCACAATTGGCAATCAGGGTAGGCAAATCCCAATCTTTGCCCCATTCGTAGGTGACGAGTCCAAAACGCATTTTGGATTCCTTTGGGGAGGCATCCAAAGGTAAAACAGGCAAAACGGCAAGTCCTGCACCGCTGATCAGGGTGCTTTTCAGAAACTGCCTGCGGCTTAATTCCTTATCGATCATGCATTTAAAATAAGGAATTAAGTGTCTGGAACTCTTTCAGGGGAAGTTTAAATCTTCGGAAACGATTGAGTAAATCGAGACGAAATGGAAAAAAATTAAGCCCACACCAGATGAGGAAGCCAAGCTAAATCAAAATCAATCGATTCTTACCGCTTTCGGATATATCGGTTTTGGGCGACCTTATCCAAAAAAAGTTTTGACTCCACGCATTCCCACTCCATGGGTTGAGATAGCTCGGAAAAAAGTGGGATTCCTCCACCCAAAAGGATGGGAATGGTAGTCAGGATAAGTTCATCAATCAGATCTTCTTTCAAAAAGCTCTGAATGGTCTTCCCCCCATCGATGTAGAGTTGCTCATATCCTCGGTTATGAATCTCTTGAAGAACCTCCTTCAAGGGTCCTCGGACCAGTTCAGCTTTATCTCGGAATTTTTCAGGAATGGTAGTCAGGCTATTGCTCAGGACAAAAACCGGTTGAGTGTATGGCCAATCGATATCGAACCCGCAAACCGTCTCAAAGGTATTACGCCCCATAACCAAGGCATCGATTCCGGAAATAAATGCTCCATACCCCATGTCATTTTGCTCGGGGTTGGGAATGGAATGCAGCCAGTCTATTCCTCCATCCCTATCCGCGATAAACCCATCCATACTCGTAGCGATAAATACCTTGTTTTGCTTTTTCATTTTAGTGAAATTAAAAATCTGAGCTGGAAGAATTTACTTTCAAATCAAGCTATTTCCATCCATATTTCTCTCGGTCGAGCAGCAAAACCCGCATGGCTTGAAAAACCTTTCTCTTCTTTGGCTTTATAGGTTCCGATGACACATGCCAACCCGAAACTTCCGCAAAATGCTTTTTGAAAGCCGCTGACTCAAATTCATTCAAAACTTTGAATTTTTCATCGATCAAGTCCAAAATATCCGGTGGTAAAGATTTTACCCATGATTTCAGGTGTTTGGCTACAGCAAGGGTGGGCTTGTCCATCTTACGCTCAAATGTCACATAATCAGGAAGCAGGTAAGCCAGTTGGTGACGTAGCAGGTTGGCTTTCAACTCCAGAGGTTTCAAAGTCTTGTAAGCCCGAAAATGGAGCGTAAGGATTTCCATTTTAGTATCAAGCAAATAATTCTGGTATTCCGATTTGAGATACGGGAGTTTGGTGGATTGGAACAAAAGGCCTCCCAATTGAGAACCCGGATGCTTAAAAAACCAAGGAAGAAATTCCTTCTCATAGTATTGAACAAGTTCCTGATAATAGGCTATATCCACTTGCTTGGCCTGATCTGCGTCCCGATCGGTTTGTTCGAGATAAGCAATGGTCTTTTGGTGAAATTCCTGATAGGCTTCCCACTGATTTTCATTCAGAATTTCTTTAAAAAAAGTCCAGTCGTAATCCAGTTCTTCCCAACTGGTAAAGAAACTTGAGCCCGGATTCCCCCTTTTTCCTTCTTCAAAAGCATGGACTTTTTCAGCCTGCTCAGTAGTCAACTGAAGGTATTCTAATCGACCTTGGATGCCTTGAATATTCCAATCGGGGGTTTGGGAGGTCATGAGGTTTAGTATCTAAGCTAAGTAACAAGGATAAATTTCCTTTTCTAGTTTTTCTTTGCCAGGTAAAATCCATAGCTGTAATAATCCTTGAATTTATGATACAAATCGATTTCAGCTTGATAATCCTCTATCACTTTTCTGGCAAGTTCGGAATTGTTGTGACGTTTTAAAAAGGTGCCAAATCTAGCTTGCAAAGGCTTGTAATAGGTCTCAATCCAACTTTCCTGATCCAAATAGAAATACCCCACAAGGGTAAACCCATTATTTTCCAATTGCTTGATTTTATTTGAAGCAACATCGACTTCTGGGTACTCAGTTTTCCAGAACTGTTCTATTTCCTTTGGGCGAGAGTGGGAAATCCAAGTGATTTCACTTACTGCCAAATAGCCCCCCATTTTCAAATAATCCGACCATATTTTCAGTCCGTTTTCAAAGCCGATGTTATAAATCGCCCCTTCTGACCAGATTAGGTCCAATTCTTCATTTTTGAAAGGCAAATCATCTATGGATTTTTCAAGGGTGAGGATTTTGTCCCCCAATCCCAGTTTTTGAGCTTTTTCATTGAGCTCTTCCAAAAACTCCGGAAATAAGTCAACGGCCCTTATTTGTGCGTTTAATTTTTTGGCAAGTAAAATGGTCTGTCCACCTGAACCACACCCCATGTCAGCAACTTTCAATTTTTGGTCAGTGGGTAAATTCAATAAATCAAGCGCTCTAAGGGTGTCCTTTTCGCTTCCCGGTCCTTGCCTCTCGGAATTCTTATGAAGGTCAATAATCAGTTCTAGTTCTGTCACTTGTACGCTTTTTTAGGTTTGCCTTCCAGAATGTGGCAGGAAGTTTTCAATATATCCTTTATTTAATTGCTATTTAACAATTTTGGATTTAAGGAGTCTTTCCTATTTCCAATCCCATTTTGCCTTATCTAGACTAATTTCTGGATATCCTTTATCGGGGCCTTAAGTTATGACTATGATAACTAACCATGACTTGGAGGAAAAATCCGCCAATCCTCTCCTCCTTCGACATAGCCTTCCTTGATCCAATCTTCCAATTTGAAATGATCTTTCCCAATCTTGCTCGGAATAGTCAAATCAATATGATCATTGAATAAAGCATGAAAAACTGAATTCAATTTTTTATCTGAATAAGGGACACTCAAGCCTTCAATCGTTTGCCGACCTACATCAAAAGGAACAAAACGAAAACCTTGAAATCGGGATTCAATTCTCTCACACAGCATATGGAATGCGTCTGCAAATTCAAGTTCAGGAGAAAGAACCAGATAGCTTGTACTTCCAAAAGTGCCCTGCCCCTCAATTTTAACTGTATTTGTATCCTGACCGATAAGCGTATAGAAAGGCCCGACCAAGCTTACAAAGAAATGAAGCTCTTTGGTCCTCGTAAACTCATCGCTTGATATCTTATCCAGCAAAACATAAGAGCTAAATGAGGGCGCTTGCCCGTTGGTAGTGCCGACTATTTCCTTGCCAAGCTCCTTTTCGAGTTCTTTGGTAAAGCTCTTCCAGCGATCGGAAAAGTTTTCAGCTTGATGAATATTTTCCACTATCCTATGCTCAAGTTCCTTCAGTCCCGGATAGGAAAAGAACATCTTACTATTTTCTCGGTTGATGCCAATCGGATAAACTCCTTTTATGGCTTCATAAATCTTCCAAAAGTCAAACTTGTCTGGGTTAAAGTTCATTATTACAATTAGAGTTTTGCAGGAAACCTGTTTTTGAGCTGTCTGAAGGCTATTTCTTTGTCAGTTCCCACCTCCAAATCAGCCCATCTTCTGGATCATCAATCTCCCCCACTTTCTTAAAACCACATTTCATTAATACGCTTACAGAAGGGTTTTTCTGACCGAGGGTATGAGCGATTATAGATTTTACCCTGGAGTCTTTAAAGGCATTTTCAATCAATCCATTGGTCATTTCTGTTGCTAATCCCCTGTTTCGATAATCCGGAATTATTTCATACCCGAGTTCTACTACGCCATCATGGGTTGGTTTGCCTTTGTACCCTCCACTTCCGATTAATCGATTGTCAAGTTTATGAATTGGAAAATAGCCCCACCAATTTCTTTCTTCTTCACTTTCTTTTAATCGTTCAAGCGAATACTGGAAAGCTCCAAGCCCAAATTCAGTCCAATATTCAGGAACAATGGATTGGATTTTTTTGGAAAGCATTTCATTTCCCTGAATTGCGGCCTCTAAAATTTCAAGGTCGCAAGAGATGAGCCTTAGATTTTCGGTTTCTATTATCATTTTGTCTTCCTGCAAATGTTACTTTTCCTCTTTTAGCCTATCAGGAATAGATTTAACCATCGATTTCTGTGGTAACAAATCAATTTCCCGTCTACCGAAAACAAAACCAGCTAATCAGCGAAAACCTTGCTGGAAGCCGCTCACCCGATATAAGCTCTATCATGTGCTGCTTAACGATTTCTATTTTCTTAGAACCTTTTCTAAGATAATCATATGCTTGCACTGTATCCCGTTTTCAACTATTGGTTCAGGGTAGTTATTTATGAAAAAGTCCTTTTCGATTCTACTCATTTCAAACCCTACTTTCTGATAAAGCGCAAGCTGTCCAATACTGGAATTTCCTGTTCCTATGACTAATTTTTCAAACCCTAACTCACGACCCACTAATTCAGAGTATCCAAGCAGTTCTTTACCATATCCTTTTCCTTGTTCGCTTTCATCAATAGCTATGTTTTTTATTTCAAGGCTAGTCGAGTCAATTGGGTGAAGAACCAAAACTCCAATCACTTTTGAGTCAACTTTGGCTAGATAACAAGTTCCCGTTTTTAAATATTCATTTATCCGAACCCGGGACGGGTCAGCCAACTCTAGAAGGTCAAAAGGGATGTCACTGTTGTCTTTTGTTGGTGCTATATGTAGTCTCGAGTCTTTCAAGGGTTTTTGGGTCTCTTAAAATGCACTTTAATGTTTATCTTATGGCTTTTGGCACTCCTCCGCACTTTGCAACAAGACAGCTACAAACATCTACTCTATCGGCGCGGCTAGGTGCCTGTCAAAGTATTCGATCATCTTGCCAAACAGGTAGCGGTCGTAGTATTGCTCACGGCTCCACCCATGCGTCGCACCCGGTGCAAAGGCAAAGTCGAAATCCTTGCCCTGCTTTATCAGTTCTTCAGCCAAAACGGCTATCGTCTTGAAGGGTACCACATGATCCTGCATGCCATGGATAAACAGGAGTTTGTCCTCCAAATTGCCTGCATACTTGAGGGCTTTTCTTTCGAAAATCTCCGGGTGTGTCTGTGGGGTACGAACAATCGCAACGTCGTCCGTGCCAAAGAACAGCGGATCCACAGCTGCAGCAGCAGCAACGCCTACCTGGAATAAGCCCGGCTTCATTAACAGTGAATAAACGGAGAGTGTGCCTCCGTAACTGCTGCCCCAGATGCCGATACGATCGGGATCGACATAATCCAATGACTCCATGTAGGCAACGGCACTCGCATAATCCTCAATATCTTGGTCGGCAAAGCCCAACAGGAACTCTTCACGGAATGCCCGCCCATAACCGGTACTACCACGTGAATCCACCTGCACGATTATGTATCCCTTTTGGGCCAAGAGATGCTGTACGAGGCTGTAGTTGCCAGCCCAGCGGTTTCTTGCTGTATTCGAATACACGGGCCCAAAAATCACAGGATACTTCTTGCCGGGCTCCATGTTGGTAGGTTTCAGAATCCGGGCATGCAGCGTGTATTCATCTACCAAACTTGGAAAACTGACATATTCCGCAGCTGCCCATTTTCGCTCTGTGAAGGCGGGCAAGGGTGAATGGGTTATTCGCTTAGCATCACCTCCGACACTGCTTACCACGTAAAGCTCAGGTGGTGAGGTGTCATTACTATGCATGAACACCAAGTGCTGGCCATCCGGTGAGGGATAGCCCACGTTCTGCCCAGAAAGATGCGTCAACTGCTCAGTTTTGCCACCGGACATCTTGAGTCGATACACGTGTTGTTCGTAGGGATTAACCCCGTTGCCTTCATAAAACAGCGCATCACCAACAGTGCTTGGGGCTGACAACACATCATAGGATGGATCTGTCAGGAGCTGCGGAAGATCCCTGGATGGCGATGCATCGATCGTATAAAGACCATAACGATCCCCCATATCGCTTAAGAAAACGACCTGCTTCCCATCCGGATGCCAAGCAGATCCAAAAGTTGTGTACATGCGGCTTTCTCGAAAACCTCGCCAAATCTCTCTAAGTTGGTTTTCTCCGGGTGAAACGACGAACAACTTACGTTCGACTGCCGTATCGGATGCGATATCAATCAGCAGCGCACCGCTCGGTGACCAGTTAAAGTCGATGACCTGATTGGCTTGCGGGTCTGGCAAATCGAGGTAGGTGATGTTTCCGCTTGCCACATCGAGCAGGCCTACCCTGCGAATCTCGTTGGGATCGCCGGGATAACTTCGGCGTACCTCATTGGGACTGGTTTCGGTAGCGAGGTAATCCGGGAAGGGCACTTTTCGCATCTCGCGTCGGTCAACCACGTGAATGGCGATGGTCTTGCCATCCGGAGACCACTTGTAAGTTGGTCCACTCCAGATGCCCGGACCGATTTCACGTTCCGGTCGGCTATAGCGCCCCTTCGGTAAGCTAGAGAGAGGGGCGATGCCGATCTTGGTGAGTTGGCGATTTTGCTTGGAAGATAGGTCAGCAAGCCACAGATCACCGTTCCGAATATATGCGGCATGCTTGCCACTTGGCGATAGCGAGAGGTTACTTGCACCTGCCTCGAGGGGCATTAGCTGAAGATCGACTCCTTGGCTTACCGATGTCTGCCATAGGTGGTCACCTCGAAGGCTGATAATGGTGTTCGGGTCGGTCCAGACCATATCACGTATTGCCGGGGATTCTGTATTAGAAATAAGTCGTAATCCTTCCCCATCGCTTGTGGATACCCAGAGGCCACGCCCGGGAGTTCCTGGTTCACTCCAGGAAAAGGCAAAGTGCTCACTGTCCGGTGCCCAGACAGGCTGAGAAGGGCTTGTTCCCGTCAGTTTTGGAGTTGCGAAGAGGTCATCAAGCGTGAGTTCGGCTTCCTGTGCAGTGAGGATGGTGGGCATGGCCATCAGTAAGCCTGCTACTACCCATTTTTGCCAAAAAGAAATCTGTTGCATGTGTTTGCTTTAGTAAAGTCAAGTAAAATAATATGATTATCCCCAATGATGCCAGTAACCTAATTTTCTTTGCTAATCTTGCCGGATGTCCGATGTCCGATGACGGAAGCTGCAAAAATCGACCATTTTCACAGAATTTTCCCCGCAAAATTTCGGTACTGGTAAGAATTCGGATATACATATAAAATAATCCTATTCTGATCAAATGGCACTATCCATATTGGAACTCAAATTTTCTAAAGGACTTAAAAGTCGGAATTTTTGGTTTTTCATCACTTTTTCCCTTAAAACTTTCTCGCGCTTGGTGTATTGGGGGGGGGTAATGAGAACCACACTTGATAACTAGGAGGATGAACTTAAGTACGAAAAGGTTTCATTTTGGCACTTAACCCCATTGCAGCCTAAAGTTTGTTATTGGTAGGCGCCATTTATTCTTTTTGAGTTTGTTTGAAATCCTTTATTAAAGTTTGTTTTCAACTCTTTTAAATTCATCCTTGGTTCCAAAATAAATCTTTTCCCAATGGGCAAATACTAAGGCCCAGTTCAGATTTTCGTCGAATACAGACAAATCATCACTTCCTGGGTAGTAGAAATCGTCGAAATATTTGATTAGAATTTCCCAAGACACTATTGCTCCATTTTGACTGTCCCATGAAACATATACCATTTTTTCGAATGGAAGGCCTCGTTCAGTAAGCCATTTTTGAATTTCTAGTTCATTGCCATCTGATACAGGTATACTTTCAATTTGACTAAAAAAATTTTCCTTGAATGGTTCATCAGCATGAAGCTCAACACTTCTAATGAAATGGTCTAAATATTTTCCAGCTTCTTTGTCTAACGGCTTTATTTGTTTCAGGTCTGATTCAGGTAGAATAGCATACTTTTCCTCTGTAAACCGCCATTTTAGGTCAAAATCTTCTATTTCAATCACGTGATCATGAATATTACTAAAATCGATTGTCATAATTTGGTTTTTCACGCTTACATTCCTCAGCTTGGAGACGGCAGGAATTCGGAGCCGTTCTCTTCAAGCCTACTCTTGACTTATTAAAGATACTGTTTCTCCCATTTACCCGGAACCGCCCGCCTGTCTTCCGACAAAGGCAGGCTGTATCCAAGGTTATGTAAGCGTGCAAGATCCTTTTCGAGTATTTACAGGAATGTAAACCCAATTCTTTTATTCAATCCTTGTTCAAAAATCCGGATCAATGTCGATAACTGGATATTCCCTTTTCCATTTTCAAGCTTGGAAATATAACTTTTCTTTGTTCCTGCCTTTTCCGCCAATTGTTCCTGGGTCAAACTGGCTTCCTTCCTAGCTTCTTTTAGCATTTCGCTGATAATGAACATCTGGGCATTCTCTTCATACTTATTCCTGCTTTCACTTCCAATCTTGCCGTGTTCCAGTTCAATCAATTCATCGAATGTTTTTACTTTGCTATAATCTTTCATGTGTTAATAATTTGATTTTTAATAGTCACCCCGATTGGTCGGGGCAGGCTATGGAATCTCGCATTTAGGATAATCATCACAGTGAGACATTTATGTCATGCTCGATTTCATAATCTTATTTCTTTGTTTGGAAATATTCCTTCATTAATCTTTCTGCTTTCTCAATTTCTTTCTTTGGGGTCTTCTGAGTCTTCTTTTGAAATCCGTTGAACAGGACTACCAGCTTTCTTTCATCAAAGCAGCAGATCCCGATAACTATCGGGACTGTAAATATTAGATTGGTATTCAACCCTCACTTCAAATAACCCTTCAGTTCCTTCAAGATGCTTGAGAAACTTCTCGGGTACCCTTTCCACTTGCTTGACCAGTTCAAAAACATACTGAATCTTACTCTTGACCTTTTCATTCTGGCTTTGGTAAAATTCTATAAAGTGGTTTTCATAAAAAATTATCTTTCTTACCATATTTACAAAGTTATCTCAAAAGATAACATTTTCCAAAAGTGGGACGTTCTTTTAATGCACTCTAACGGTTTGCATATGGCTTGTGGCGGTTTCGAAGCACTTTCCTGTCCGCCCGTGATGAACTTGGCTATGGAGCGAAAACCTTGCTGGTAGCAGTTCCCCCGCCATAAGCTATATGCGTTGTTGTGGCTAGTTTTTTATTCTTTTTTCAATTCCATTTTTTGACCGCTAAAAATTTCTTTCAGTCCTTTTACAAGTCCAATTGTCAATGGAACCGTAATGACCGTCATTATAATGTTCTTGTATGGCATTTCTGATTCTTGGGTTAATCCAAGTATTCCAATAGTCAGTAGTGGAATTATGGTAAGTGTCATTCCGATATAGAAAAGTCGATTGTTATTTTTCAGAATTCCATAAATCACGAGTCCGAAAACAGCCAAAGCTGGGATTAGTGCCAAAGCTGTATTCGTTCTTCTTGTTGTTATGGCTTCTTGCATATGTTCAGAGGTCGGTTCGACAATTCCACGTGTTACATCGTCCGAAACGTCTACTGGAATACCAACCCAAAGAACACCAATCCAAACTGTCAGAATTAGTATCCAAAGTCCTACGGTAAGAAATTTAAGTATTCCTGTCATTTCGTTTTTTCAAATTAGCCACAACTCCCAAATATACACCCCTCCACCCAATCTTTTCTTTCTTTTCAATAACCTTGATTCCAGCGAAAAGAGCCAGTTTATCCGACAACAAACGACTACAATCGAATACAAACGACTAACTACCGACTCTTTTTTGACCTCTCCCCCAACTTTGGTCCATCAGTTTTCCTCTGGCGGAAACGTAAACCAAATCTTTCACACAAAACCTTTAAAATCATGAACGCGCTAAGAAACAAAGTTCAACTCATCGGACACCTCGGTTCCAAAGTCGAAATCAAAACCCTCGAATCCGGTAAAATCATGGGGCGGGTAAACATCGCCACCAATGAAGTCTATCGCAATGCCAAAGGTGAAAAAGTCACCGAAACCACCTGGACCAATCTAGTCATCTGGGGTAAAAACGCCGAAATCCTTGAAAAGTATACCGACAAGGGTTCGGAAATCGCCGTAGAAGGCAAGCTCTCCAATCGCTCCTACACCGACAAAAACGGAGAGAAAAAGTACATCACCGAGGTCGTGGTTAATGAAATCCTGCTCCTCGGAGGTCCCAAAGCTGAAAAAGCCAATCAAGAAGTAATGGAATCCGATTTGCCTTTTTAATCGATTCGCTTAAGAATTCAAACAGAAGAGGTTGTCTCAATAGTCAATTCAAGAGCCTGAGATTTGGCTGTATGAAAATTGGCTCAGATACCGACCCGAATAAAACAGAGGCTGTCACTAGTTATGAGACAGCCTCTTTTGTTTATGGTATATAGGTTTTTCACGAGTAGAGGAATTGATAGGCTAAAATTCTGCGAATATGATCGATTTATCCAGGCATCCGTCATCGGACATCTGACCTCAGGCTAGATTAGCTTAGAAAAAGGGCTAATGGCAGGGTTCTGGATATATGTTTTTTTAATGAATCACCCGGTCCTTAATCTCCGGAATCAGATTCTCCCGCTTTTGGGCCTCCGTGAGGTAAGAGATTCCCAACTCCTGAGGAGAAGGACCCAACCATTCGGCCTTTTTGCCTTCCAAAGAAATCAAGCCCTTTTCCAGATCGATGGTCAAAAGGGCAAAGAGACTTTCCGAATAGGGACAGGTTTTATCCAATTGAGGAAATTGAGCATGAACCTCCTCCGGATAGCTGAAATGAGCTAAATTTTCTCCTACCCAATAGTAAGAGGCAGAGTTGATATGGACATAGTGAACTCCCTGAATCTCCAAATGCTGATCCACATGGGCATGGCCATTGATCGCCAATAGGATCTTTTCCGAATATTTCCCCAGCAGATCCTGCATTTCCAAAGCATTGTCCAAAGGGTAAATCCCCGCCAAAGGCTGATGACAAAGAATCATCACAGGAACGATCGCCTCTTCCAATTCCTTCTTGAGCCATTCCTGCTGCGCGGCACCGATATAAGCCGGATAGCCTTGAGTAGGATTGGGCGAGCCTTCCTCATTTCCGTCCAAAACAATCACCTTGATCCCTCCCAAATTCCGGGAATAGTAGCGCGAGGGCATTCCATAAGCTTTCACACACTGATCAAAGCTATACCCGTAGTCCACATCGTGATTGCCTAAAACATGGAAAACCTCCGAATGAGCTTTATTGAAACGTTCGATCAATCCCTGATTCTTTGCTGAAGGAACCGCGAAATCCCCCAATTGAACCAAGGCATCTACCTTATCCCGTTTCATCTTTTTCAAAAAAGCCTCAAGCCGCTCTTCCCCGTCAGGGACAATATCCTGATGCAGGTCGGAGATCAAGCCGATTTTGATCTTCTTTTTGGTTTGGGTTTGGGAAAAAGTCAAAGAAGGCAAACTCAGGGCTAAGGAACTCCAAGTGAGGGTTTGCAGAAATTTTCTTCTCGAATCCGATCTCTTCATGGTTTCATACTTTGCTTGGGAACCTCCTCTCAAACCTTTCAGCCAGTTCCTTCCCAAAATAGGCCGAAGCCAGTTGATTGGCACGAAGCTCAGTCCAAAATAGGCGGTGATTTCCTCTAAACCAAGGCAAATGCATCAATCCCGGAGTCAAATTAAACAAGCTGGGTAAGCCGATCTTTAGGTAAAATCCAAGAAGTCTTGAACCCAAAAAGCGCTTATGATCTCCTTCAAATCCATGCAAATAATCCAAATAATGCCCGTATTCGTGCTGGATAATCGCTTTTTCGGCAGATTGGGAAATGGTCTTCGAAAGAAAAATCCCCAAACCCGGGAGGCAAATAGCTGACCCATTTGCCAACAAAGAACTGCGGAATACCCTGATTCCAACAACCAAAGGTGGATTGGGAATTGGCTGGAAAAACATGAATTAGATTCTTGCCTGATAGGTGTAAAGCTGATAGTATCGACCCTCCAAAGCAATCAACTCCTCATGCTTGCCTCGCTCCACGATTTTGCCCTGCTCGATCACCAGAATCTGATCGGCCTGACGGATCGTACTCAAGCGGTGGGCGATGACGAAGGTGGTCCGCCCTTTCATCAGTTCTTTCAAACTGGCCTGAATTAAAGTTTCGGATTCTGTATCCAGATTGGAAGTAGCCTCATCCAAAATCAAAATTCTCGGATCAGCCAAAATCGCCCTTGCAATGGCTATTCGCTGCCTTTGCCCTCCGGAAAGCTTCACTCCCCGCTCCCCGATCAGGGTATCCAGTCCATCCTCAAATCGATCCGAAAATTCCTGCACATGGGCAGCCTTGACGGCTTTTTGTACTTCGGCTTCAGTAGCATCAGGTCTTGGAAAAAGGATGTTTTCCCGAATGGTCCCCTCAAAAAGAAAATCATCCTGAAGCACCACGCCCAGATGAGAACGGAAAGATTGCAACGTGACTTCCTGCAAGTCCTTCCCATCCAATGAAATCTGTCCTGAATCGGGATTGAGAAAAGTAGCAGCAAGCCCGGCAATGGTCGTCTTCCCCGAACCGGTAGTTCCCACCAAAGCGGTCACCGAGCCGGCAGGTGCTTTGAAACTGATTCCTTTAACCACTTCTTTATTCGATTCGTAGGCAAAAGATACCTCCTTGAATTCCATATCGCCTCGGATTTCGTTCAGTTTAAGGGTTCGCTTGCGGTCATCCGATTCCAATGGCGTATTCATGATTTCCTCGGTTCGGTCCAATCCGGCAAATGCCTCGGTCAACTGACTTCCGATATTGGACATCTGCACAATCGGCGCGATCATAAAGCCCAAATACAGGGTAAATGCCAAAAAGTCTCCAAAGGTCATTTTCCCTTCCATAATCATCCAACCCCCGATTCCCATAATCCCGGCTGAAGCCAGGCCGAGCAGTAAAGTCCCTGCGGACGTCACAAAACTCGTAGCAGTCAAGCTGGATTTCACATTTTGAAAGAGCAGGTCCACTCCTCCCTCAAAGCTTTTGATCTCCTGGGCCTCGGCATTGAATCCTTTGATCACCCGGATGCCTCCCAGAGTCTCAGTGAGTCTACCGGTGACTTGGGCATTGATTTTCCCCCTTTCCCGGAAAATGGGGCGGATTTTGCCAAAAGCTTTTAAAGAAACCAGACCGAAAATCGCGACAGGAACCAGAACATACAGCGTCATCAGCGGGCTGATACTGATCAGCAAAACCAATGAAATCACAGCCGTAAGTATCCCTCCTATCATTTGGGCAAAGCCTGTCCCGACGAGGTTTCTCACTCCCTCCACGTCAGTCATGATTCGGCTGACCAGTTCTCCGGTTTTGGCATTGTCAAAAAAACGGATAGGAAGCTGGATAATGTGCTTCTGGACCTGGGCCCGAAGTTTGGCAATCAAATGCTGGGCTTCCACACTCAGAATCTGAGTCAGAGAGTAAGAGGTCACGGACTGGATCACAATCGCAAGAACCACAGCCAAGATCAGCCATTTCAATTTCGTAAGATCATTACTCGGAATCACATCATCTACCAGATACTTACTCGCACCAGGAAGAACCAACCCTGCCAAACGGCTGATGATAATCAGAAACAAACCTAGGAAAAGATGCTTTCGCCGAGGCCAGATGATGGTCTGAAAGACCTGTCTCATGGTCACTTTTCGTTCTTGCTTTTTTGCCATGGTTGGAATGGAATGATGTGTGGGGTTTATCTAGAATTTAACCTTTGTTCTTCTATGTTAGAAAAAACTAAAAATCAATAAAAAAGCCCGCCTGGTAGGACGGGCTAATTGGTGTAAGATAAAGACTATTCAGTCTTTGGAAGTACGTTAGAGATAAGAGAAACCTTCTCAATCGGCTCAGTGGCATTAGAATAGATCCTCACCACAGAATTCTGCTTTCCCATTTTACCCGTAGAGTTAAAGGATACTTTGATCTCTGCTGAGTTTCCCGGAGCGATGGGCTCTTTTGGCCAACTTGGTACAGTACATCCACAAGTGGCAGCAACATTGGAAATGATCAATGGCTCTGTTCCTGAATTGGTCAGGGTGAAGGTGTGCTCCACTTTTTGACCTTGAACGATATCGCCAAAGTCAACAGACTTTTCTTTGAAGCTGATGACAGCACCTGAACCGGCCTGTTGAGCCTGAGCGGTGAAGACAAGTGCGAAAGCAAAGAGGCTGAATAAAATTCCTAGCTTTTTCATGATTATTTAGAAGTTAAGGATTCAAATTTTAGATCGAATTTACTTTTCCTGAGTTTTCGATACATACAAAAGTGAAAATTTCTTGCCAAAGTTCAGTTTTCACCATATTAAAGATTGTTATAAGGCAGTCTTAGATCGGGGATTCTCAAGCTTTTTAACTCTGATCCCCCTATTTGCACCCGAGTCAAATCTCCTTTTTCACCGAAGAGAAAAAGCCCGGAGCAAAATTGACCAGATACAACTCCTCCGTGGCTCGGGTCATCGCCGTGTACAACCATCGCACAAAATCCCGGTCCACCTTTTCCTCCTGCAAATAGCCCTGATCTACAAATACTGCACTCCACTGTCCTCCTTGGGCTTTGTGGCAGGTGAGCGCATAGGCAAACTTGATCTGCAAGGCATTTAAGTAAGGATCTTTTCTTATCAGCTCCATTCGCTCCGTCTTATTAGCCACATCGGCATAGTCCTCGGATACCTGATCGTACAGCTTTCGGTATTCTTCCCTGCTCAATGAGGGAGTGGAAGAATAAAGCGTGTCCAATATCACCTTGGCTTCAAAGAAAGGTTCGGAAGGATAATCCAAAAGCCGAAGCTCCAAAGTGGCAAACCGTAATCCATACATTTCCTCAAACTTTCGGATTTTCATCACCTCCACCATATCACCATTGGCTAGGAAGTTTACCTTATCCGATTCTGCCATGTAGGTGTAGTTGTTTTTCACAATCATCAGCAAGTCTCCGGTGCTGATTTCCTCCTCGTAGAAGTGAATCACCCTACGGATATATTGATTGTACTGGACTGCTGCTTTGTTGGATCGGGTGACAATGGTGGTATTTTCCGTGCCAAATTTATCATAAGCATACCTCAGCCCATCCTCCAGTCGTTCCGAAGTCATTTTGAAAATATCCCGAAAGCCGCCTGTGTAAATCTGGATTTGAAATTGATCGCCGGAAAGCTCCTTTCGGAGATGGGTAGCATTGAAAAGAATCCCCGATTCCAGCCTCTGCCTCATGACTTCGGTAAGTTCGGTTTGTCCTGCCTGCAGTCTGAAATGCCGTAAAAGATACCCTGCATCCAGGGCTGGGCTGTATTCACTTCCTACCGGCGGTAGCTGAGCGGTGTCTCCTACAAGCAAAAGTCGATTGTCCGACCCGGAAAACACGAATTGAATCAAATCCCAAAGCAAATTGCCAGACATACCCCCATCGTCAGAAAGCATGGAGGATTCATCCACAATGAAGAGGGTATCCTTGTAATAGTTTTTCTGAAGGATAAACCCACCTCCCATTGTACCCGGGTCACCTTTGGGTTTGTAGATAATCTTATGAACGGTATAGGCTCCCCTATCGGAATAGTTGCTCATAACCTTGGCTGCCCTACCTGTAGGTGCTAATAGCAGGGAACGCATATTCATTCGGGGCAAGACTTTCACCAAAGCCGAAATCAGGGAAGTTTTTCCTGTACCTGCATATCCTCTGAGCACAAACGTGGGCTTCTCTGAAGCCTCCGATTTCAAAAACTCATCCATTTTCCGAAAAAAGGTCATTTGACCCGCCGTCGGAGAAAAAGGGAAATATTTGATCAGCAAGTCGGAGGGCTTAAAATCCCCCTGATTATCTTTACCCATAGAAAGCGAATGTAAATGTCCTCCGATCAAATCAGCAAGGAAATCGAATCAAAATTTGGCAACCGCCTGAGAAGCCGGGTCAACGGGATTCTCTGGGAAGGCGACAAAATCCTAATGGTCAAGCACCAAATGAGCGAAGACCGGGTCTTTTGGTCTGTCCCTGGAGGAGGGATGAAATACGGCACTTCCGCACCGGAGAATCTCAAAAGGGAGTTTTTGGAAGAAACTGGACTGGAAATTTCCGTGGAGCGATACCTTTTCGTTCACGAGTACCTTTCTCCTCCGCTCCACGCGATGGAGCACTTTTTCGAAGTGAAAAAGGTAAATGGAACTCCAACTTTGGGGATAGATCCCGAGCTTTCCGGGCAAAAACAAATCCTGCTAGATCTGGCATGGATGGGCTTGGAAGACATTCAAGCACTCCCCAACCGTTCCCTTCATCAGGTCTTTTGGGGAATTAAATCCATTCAGGACCTAGGATTGTGGAAAGGATATTTTAATTTTGGAAATATTTCTCTAAAATAGCACGTTTTAAAAACCTTCAACCTTAACCAGATTTCTAAATCTTACTTACAATGAATCTTACTAGAATTCTCTCCTTAGTTTTCTTCGCAGTAGCGGTCGTATTGGGATACCTCCTTTGGAAAGGTGTCAACGACGTAGTAGAAGAAGAGAAAAGAATTGCCTTGCTTGAGGCTGCCACCATCCAGAAACTGGAAATGCTACGTGACGCTCAATTGGCTTACCAGGCATCTAATGGAAAGTATGCCAGCACTTGGGATTCATTGAAGATGTTTATCGAGGACGGGGAAATCTACTTGGTTCAGAGAACTGAGACCACCCGTTTGTTGGATTATGGTGCAGAAGAGACTACAGTAACCTTCGATACTCTAGGATCTGTTGGTGTGATGGATTCTCTTTTCAATGAAAGAAAATTCCCTGATTTCAATTTGGATCTACTTCCGGTAGTGCCAGGTTCAGGCGGTAAGCAATTCGAATTCTTCGCTGACAAAGTTGAAAAAACTGGCGGGTACTTGGTAAACGTATTCGAGATCAGAGACCCTGCTCCAGTAAACCCTAAAAGAAGATTGAACAACAACGAAAAAGCTTTGAGAGTCGGATCCAGAACTGACGCTTCTACGGAAGGTAACTGGAAATAAACCCCAACCTTTTGAAACCGGATTTTAAAGTTTATAAAAGTGATAGGTTTGATGTGGAGGACACAGCGAGCCTATCACTTTTTTTGTACCCCTCCTCCACCTTCATTTTTGCGAAAGACAAAAACGGAGCGAATATCGCCATCCACCAATATCCAAAATTGGGCTGGGCAGATTTGGAAAAAATTACGCCAAGCGATCTTTTGCTTAAACAGGATGTTCCTGCAAAGGCTTATTTTCATTCCAATGTCTTTTCCTTAGTTCCCGGTTTGCTGTTTCAAAATGGTAAGGAAGAGCAATACCTGAACTTTGTGGGAGACATTAAGGGAGAGCAGCACTATTTTTCCTGTGCTTTGGACAGCAATAATCTTCAGCTAGTCTCCTGCCTACCTCAAAGCATTAAAAAATCTTTGGAAGCAAGATTCTCTGAGGTCTCCTTTTTCCATGGGGCCTGTTCCTTTTTGTCTTACCTTTTCAAGGAGAGATTTAACCTGATAGGCCAGGAGATTTTGATCAATTTTATCGGCAATTATTTCTACTTGGCAGCCTTCAAAGATCAAGAACTGAGTCTCTTCAATAGGTTTGAGGTAGAAGAAAAAGAGGATCTCCTCAAGTATATCTTCATCGCCATGGAGCAGTTGAAATTTGACAAAAATCACGCAAGAATCAGTTTCTTCAGCCTTCAAGAAGAAGAGGGGATGAGTAAAGAATGGCTGGAGGAATATTTCCACCATGTGAGAATTATAAAACCTCATGCCAATCAGAATTATGGAAATGGCTTTAAAAACCTCAAGTCTGAGCACCTGTTTGAGGCAAGCTGGCAAATGGACTAAAGCATGAAAAAAATCGCCATTTTTCCAGGATCTTTTGATCCTTTTACCCGAGGCCATCACGACATTGTGATGCGAAGTCTGAAGCTTTTTGATGAAGTGGTAATTGGAATAGGTTACAATTCCACCAAGAAAAACAGGTATTTCGATATTGACCTTATGGTTTCAAAAATCGAAGAAGTCTATGCCAATACCCCTGAAGTCAAAGTATTAGTATACAATGAATTAACTTCAACATTAGCCAAAAAGATAGGGGCACAATTTCTGGTAAGAGGGCTTAGAAACACCACCGATTTCGAATATGAAAATACGATCAGTCAGATGAACCGCTACCTCAATGAAGATTTGGAGACGGTATTTTTGATCACTTCACCGGAATTTGCCGCGATTAGCTCTACGGTAATCCGGGAAGTCCACCGATACGGAGGGAATGTGACTGACTATTTGCCTTACGCCTTGTGAGGCTTGAGCTGCATTTTGAGGTAATGCTTAAACAAATACCTCATAGAGGGATAGGAATTGATCAGGGCAGTTTTTGCATCGGCCTCTGACATCCACTGAATGTCTTCTATACCTTCTTCGGCTTGAGGCTTCATCGTGGCATCATTCAGTGAATCCATCGCATACCAATAGGTCTTTTTGAGAATACTTTTTCGATTTTGAGTATAAGTATGCCAAGTTTTTAAAATCGGAGCCCTCAGCTTAACCATGATATTGCACTCCTCCTCCACTTCGCGCTTGGCGCATTGCTCAGGAGTCTCTCCTCTGTCCATTTTTCCTTTAGGAAAATCCCATTTACCCAAGCGATAAATCATCAAAACCTTGTCCTTTTTGGAAACCAAGCCTCCGGCTGCTTTGACGATCACAAAGCGACTTTTTACAAAAGTCTTTAGCGCTTTTTTGTCTTCGCTGACTAGGGTGACTGAATCCAGATTCTTCATTTTGCGGGTACGCAAGAGATAAAGCAAGCGGATTATCAAGTCATGGGAAGGTTCATGAAAAATCACATCCTCCTCCCACTCTACATCAGAGGGGATTTCATCAGCTTGTCTGTAGATGTGCTCATAAGTCTTTTCCGAATCCAGTTCTTCATAACTGATCAGCTCAAGGGGCTTGTCATTTACAAAAATTCTCATGCAAAAAGCTAAGGTTTGGCTAGGTGTCAGAGTCAAAAATGCACAAAAAATTCAGGTGTCACAATCTTATCGGTTCGTATTCTGTTATTTTTGACTTTATGGAGATTTTAGACCAAGCCACCGCCGCCGAAGTAGCTGACAGACTACTGGAAATCCAAGCCATTCGGCTCCAACCTGACAAGCCTTTCACTTGGGCATCAGGCTGGAAATCACCTATTTACTGTGACAATCGACTTTCTCTTTCCTTTCCGGAGGTTCGCTGCCTGATCCGGGATCAGTTGGTAAAAAGTGTCAGTCATTTTTTTCCCATGGCTGAAGCGATCGCTGGTGTAGCCACCGCAGGAATTCCACAGGGCGCTTTGATCGCCAATGAGCTGGACCTGCCATTTATCTATGTCCGCTCCAAACCCAAAGGACATGGCATGGAAAATATGATCGAAGGAAAAGTAGTCCCCGGCCAAAAAGTGGTGGTCGTAGAAGATTTGGTATCTACGGGTGGCAGTTCCCTCAAGGCTGTTCAGGATCTTAGAAATGCAGGTTTTGAGGTTTTGGGCATGGTGGCCATCTTTAGCTATGGCTTTGAGGTCGCTGACAAAAATTTTGAGGAGGCTGGGGTAAAACTGATTTGCCTAAGCCACTATGACGCGCTTCTTCCAAGGGCTGTTCATAGAAAATACATCGATGAAAATGTCCTCCAATCCCTGGGTGAATGGAGGAAAAATCCGGGAGCCTGGATGCAATAAAATCAAAAAGCTGAGACCTAAATCTCAGCTTTTTACTTTTTCAAATAGGCCAATCGAGCCGCCTACCCAATCTTTGTCCTTATTGAATTTGACTCCAATCATTTCCCCCCTACTCAGTCGAACTAAATTGCCAACCCAAGTAGGATTTTCGTCTTTTTCCGGCCAAAGGAAAAGCAAACGGACCTCTACTTTGACTTTGCCATCCGGGGATTGAATGACAGGAAGGTAGTGGACTTTCTTCTGTAAGATGTACAGATCCTTTTCCTTTACAGCCTCCACATCTTCCTTCTTGACATGAAAAATAACACCGGAGCCTGAGAAGGAGAAAAGTGGCTTTAGCACATAATTTTCCAGGTCCTCAGGAATAGACTCGAGTTCACTGAGCAGCTTGGTTTCGATAAAATAAGGTCCATGCAAATAGGGCAAAATGAACTTGGAAATCCGGGTGTACCAGTTAGGATGTCCGGCCCATTCCACATCCAAATCTTCCGTAAAGTCAAAGTCTAATCGCAGGTCTTTTCGCATCTCCAACTCATCAAAGATGACCCGATTGTAGATTCTTTTGATGCGAATCTTTTCCCCTTTAGCTGAGTGGTAATAAAGCCTTTTCCCTTCCTTGACCACTTCAGTAACACAGACGACTGGAATTCCCAAATCCCGCTTGGCATAATAAAAGTCGATCTTCGTGTTTTGCTTTTCGGGCTCGATTTCGAGCAGGACGACCTCATGCGGGAGATGCTCACCCAATACGACTTCATTTAACTTTTGAAGGTATTTTTCTTCATCCATCCCTTCTGGATAGGGAGAATATTCAGCCAGAAAGGGGTAGTATTTTTGGATTTTTCGGAAGAGATTAAACTGAAAATTGAAGATCGAAGGAAAACCCTGTACCTCGATCAGTTTGGGAATCAACTTTCCATCTTCTTCACAAATCCCGAAGTCAATAGCCAAAAACTGGGTATGTGCGTCCTCATTGGGCACTGCAGTATTGAGCTCAATTGACCGCTGAGTCAACTCCTTGAAATCTGGCCTTTTGATAAACTCAACCACTTGATCACAAGCCTCTTTGAGTTGAGCTTTCAGTGAATTGGGGATAAAGAAGGGAGTTTCCGCAATACGGAAAGTGGGCATGTAGTCAAAATCCCCTGCAATATCCTGAAGAAAAGCCTGATACTTTTCAGCGGAAAACTCGGCATTAAACTTCTTTCGGATTTGTGGTTCCATACTTAGGTCAAAGATGGAGTTTTGGCAAGTTTTATTTTTTGGAGGGCTTGCTCCAGAAAATTAGGGATCAGCGTTTCGTTTGTTTTGTAGATTTTGTTCTCATCCACCAAATCTTCCAGCATGGTTCGGAACTTAGACTTGCCTTTGAGCTCAATAATTTTCTCCCTCACAATTGGCTTCTTCAAATGCTCCATAAAGCTCATTGCGTCAGCTTCGGGGTGAAATTGAGTTCCCACGATCTCATCTGTAAAGCGAATCGACATGATGGCCCGCTCGTATTCCACATGATTTCGGATTTTCTCCAGCGCGATGATTTTCGCTCCGAGCGTTTTGAATTTCTTGGCATCAGGCTGCACCACCTGATAATCTCTGGAATCTACTGCCCAAAAAGGATTGGCGAGATTCTGAAATATAGGGTCTTTGAGCCCGTCTTGAGTTTTATGGACAGTCATCACTCCAAAAGAAGTGGACTTTCTCTTGGTGATTTCCCCCAAGCCGAAATGCTTGCAAGCCATCTGAAAGGAATGACAGATGAGCAGTAGGTGCTTCTTTCGGGAATGATTCTGATTCCAAATCCAGATTTGGTCCAGAAAATCATAATATTTCAGATCCCAATCTCCATTTCCCTCCAAGGGGTTTCCTGGACCTCCTGTAGAAATAAAAAGATCAAAATCCTGAATATCAGGGATTTGCGCTTTTCCTCTCACGTCAAACTCTTTCCAGGCTATTAGTTCCGAAAACCTAGACAAGATATCATGGATACAGCGCATTCCCTGATTGGGCTCTCCGTCATACATATCCAGAATGGCCAGCTGTATTTTTCTCTTTCCCACGTTGATTGGATTAGTTTCTGCCCAAAGGTACGGAATCCCTTATATCCCTTCTGTAAACTTGGAGGTAATAAAATCCACAACAGCTTCCAGACTTCCTGTTTTTTCAAAGACAGCCAATTGCTGATCGGCACCGGTTCCTCTTTCGAGAATCTTATGGACATAATTCACTTCTTCCCGGCTTCCCAGCTCATCCACTACATCATCGATGAAGTCCAGCAATTCCATAATCAGCTCTTGGGTAGGCACTTCTGTTTTCTTTCCAAAATCGATCAGAAGTCCTTCGATCCCATTTCGGGCTGCACGGAATTTGTTTTCGCGGATAAGTGCGATTCGGTAAATATTGAATGAAGTATTGCTCATCAGCAGCTTATATAGCTTGGCTACCACTGCCTGAATGATGGCTACCACACAGATCGTTTCATCGACAGTTAAGCACATGTCGCAAATCCTAAATTCGATCGTGCTGAAAAAAGGATGCATACGAAGATCCCACCAGATTTTCTTGGGATTGTCAATGCAATTGGTTTTGACTAAGATCTCAAGGAAGTTGTCATAGGCCTGAACCGAATCAAAATACTCTGGCAATCCAGTTCTGGGAAACTTGGCAAAAACCTTTGCTCTAAAGGCTTTAAACCCTGTATTTCTACCCTCCCAAAATGGAGAATTAGTCGTCAGTGCGTAAATGTGAGGAAGGAAATAGCAGGCCTGATTCATCAGCTGCAATGCGGTATCCCGGCTTTCTATTCCTACATGCACATGCAATCCAAAAATCAGGTTGGACCGGGCAATATCCTTGAGCTCATTGACAATATTGTGATATCGGGGATCATCGGTAATCTCTTGGTCTTGCCATTTGGCAAAGGGATGCGTACTCGAAGCTCCCACGACCAATCCTTGTGCAGCTGCAAGTTCGGATATCTTGTTGCGGAGGAAAGCGACCTCTTTTCTCGCTTCCTGCACGTTTTGACAGATATTGGTTCCCACCTCCACTACGGATTGGTGCATTTCCGCCTTTACTTGCTCTCTCAGCGTGATTTTACCTCCATCTACGATTTTGGACATGTGAGAGCGCAGATCCCTTGTCTTCGGATCCAGGATCATGTATTCTTCCTCTACTCCCAAAGTGAACTTGGGAAGCTTTTTACTTGAAGTTGCCATACTTGGATGGAGTTAAAATCTCTTGGCTGATTCTACTGAGTTCTTCATAAAAGTGCCCCAAGTCAGGTTCATTTTACCCGGTTTCTGGGCTTTGGCATAAGCTATGGCCATTTTGGCCGCTTCTTCTACCACCCAATCGAAATTGGCCTGACCTACAGAATTGACATCTGCATCAGGGGCTGGATTGCCAAAATCTATGGCGTAGGGAATACCGTCTTTTACGGCAAACTCCACAGTATTGAAATCGTAACCCAAGCCCTGACAAAGTCTCATGGTATAATCCTTTACCGTGCTCAGGAGCTTTTTGGAAGCAGGAGCCCGATCTACCACGTAGCGGAGATGGTGTGGGTTTCTTGGTTCATATTCCATGATTCGGACTGCTTTGCCTCCCAAGCAATACACACGGAAATATTCATCAAAAACGATCTCTTCCTGAAGGAGCATGACCAGCTGACCGGTTTCAGGATGCTTTTGGAAAAACTCTTCCTTGTTTTCCAGTCTATAGACATTTTTCCAACCACCGCCTGCATAGGGCTTCATGTAGGCAGGGAATCCGATATAGCTGAATATCCCCTCCCAGTCCAGAGGTGCGGCCAGATTTCGGAAAGACTTACTTGTGGTGTCTGTGGGATGCTCTGCTGAGGGCAAAATCACCGTTTTTGGCAAGGGAACTCCTAATTGGTCTGCCAGACAGTTGTTGAAAAATTTATCATCAGCACTCCACCAAAAGGGATTGTTGATTACAGCGGTACCAGTTAGGGCAGCATTTTTTAGATAGGCCCTGTAGAAAGGCACGTCCTGAGAAATCCTATCGATGATGACTGCATATTCAGTAAGTTCATTTTGAATGACTTTGTCGATTCGAACCGGTTCGGCTATGATCCCTTTTTCCGCTTTTTCATTGACTCGCTGAACAAATGCCTGTGGAAAGGTATCTTCCATTCCGAAAAGTATCCCGATTTTCTTCATGTTTTCGCTTAGTTAGTAGTGGTAAAGAATTAAGTTAATCAAATTTGATAGTGGATAAGTAGTGAGGAAACATTTCCTTCCAAACTGGCCAATCATGCTGCTTGTCTTGTCTCACATCCAGCCAGTGATTGACGTTTTTCTGTTTCAAAGCCTCATGAAGCTTCAGATTGGCATCAAAGCAAATGTCCCAATTGGAAGTGCCCAGGATGATCCCCATGTTCCATAGCTCATAATCCTGAAGGCCAGGAAGATATTCCAGCGGGCTATTGTAGAAAATGTCGTCGTGATTGTATCCATCCATAAAGTTTCGGATATCGAAGGCCCCGCTCATGCTGAACATGTGACTGACGTAGCCTGGATGCCTGAAGGCGAAATTGGCAGCATGATATCCGCCAAAACTGCACCCTGCCACGGCAACTTTTGCCATGGAGGTATTGAGCCGCACGCGCTCCACGATATCATGACAAATCATTTTGTCATACCCTACATGATTCTGAATCCGCTGATGAGGATGGACGCCTTTGTTATAAAAGCTCTGTTTGTCACTGCTGTCAGGGCAGTAAATCTGGACCAAACCCTGCTCTATAAACCAATGAGCAGATCCAATGAGACCCATATCCCGATTTTCATGAAAACTACCCATGGATGTAGGAAATAGGATCACCGGGTAGCCCGCATGCCCAAACACCAGCATCTCCACGTCACGGTTGACATAGGGAGAGTACCATTTAAAATATTCTTCTTTCATATGAATTAAAACTAATCGATTTGGCCTGTCCCTGAACCGAAATGAAATACTAATCAAAAATTGGGATAAAGAAAAGAGATTAACAGGAAGCTTGGAGCCAATAAAATTAAATTTTGGCTTTTATGGCTTTTTCTACTGGATTGTTTCTTTTGGAAAAGCTCTTGATCACAGCCACTGCTACCAGGGTGAGCAGAATGAAAACAAATACCCACTTGGAGGTACTGGAAAAAGAAGCGATTAAAGCCACCCAATTGCTTTTTTCTGGAAATACTTTTAGAAGATAAAGGATGGAGAGGTTTTCTAACAAATCAAAAAATGCAACTAAGGCTGGGAGGAGCCAAGCCCCCTTTTTTCCTCTCAGGCGATAAAGCAAACCGGAAAAAAACAGCGCATAGGCCACTAAATAAGGCATATCAAAGACAGTCACCGCCCATCCATATTGACTTCTTTCTGCTGCATCCAAAAAAGAGAGAGAATCATAGGCCTGCTCAGGACTGTAGGCAAATTGTAAATCCAAAGCATGCTCACTTGGCATGTACTGAGCAAGCAAAATATTAAAGCCAATCAAAAGAAGCCCCAATAGGATTAACCACCTAGTTTGGGAACAGGCACGAATCAAAGATTTCATTTACTGGGTATTAAGCAGTTAAAAATAAAGAAAAACCTTACTTTGAACCAAGGAATTAATATTAATTTTTTCTTAGCAAAAAGACCCCAGTAGAAGCCAATGACTAGGCCATTGTGCTTAAGCAACAAAAATCAGGATTTATTCAGCATTATTCGGATAATATTTAAATCTATCGGGTGAAAGAAGGCCCAATTTTTTTTCAGAAAGCATTCATCTAGCAAGACACATTCAATAAAAAATTCGAAGACAGGCGCTCAGGTACAGCAAAATACAGATTGGGATTTACTCTTCCTGCCCAAACCATTTCGAATACATGGGGTAGTTCTTGGCTGTTCGCAAAATCACTTCCCTCATATTTTCTCCGATCTCTTTCACCTTTTTGGCTGGGGTGCCGGCATAGATGGATCCCGATTCCACTATTGTACCTGCCAAGACCACTGCTCCTGCAGCAATGACCGAATCCGAGTGTACAATCGCCCCGTCCATCACGATTGCTCCCATTCCGATCAGGACGCGATCATGAATGGTACAGCCATGCACGATGGCATTGTGAGCAATGGATACCTGATTTCCGATGTAAGTTGGGGCCTTTTGGTAAGTGCAATGAATGACTGCACCATCTTGAATATTAGTATCATTGCCGATTCGGATTTCATGGACATCCCCACGGACTACAGCATTAAACCACACGGTGCATCTATCTCCCATTACTACATCTCCGACTACAGTAGCATTTGGAGCAAGCCAGCACTCCTTCCCCATCTCCGGCTTTTTGCCGTTTACTTCCATGATCAAAGCCATTTTTCTTTTCTTTTTTTCTTTCCCTAAGGAAAATAAAAAAATTAAATCCTGACTGAACTTTTTTTTTGATTTTGAGTTACGTGTATATACATATAAATTTGCAACTCAATTTCTCAAAATCAACTATGAAAATCACAAAGCAAATCGGTCTTTTCCTAGCGGCAGCAATGATCACCTTTGCCTGCAGCAAACCATCCGAAACTGTAGAAGCTACTGAAGCACAGGAAGTAGCAGAAGCAACTGGTACTACCCTTACCTTGGCTCCAACTTCCACCATTTCTTGGAGAGGTTACAAGCCTGCTGGACAGCATTTCGGTAAAATTCCTGCGACTGACGGAACTCTTACGGTAAGTGGCGACCAAATCACCGGTGGATCTTTCACCTTTGACATCACAGGTTTGAAAATCGAAGACCTGGAGGAAGGCTCCGAAAACTACGGTAAATTGTGGGGACACCTTCAGTCTGCTGACTTCTTCGATGCTGCCAACCACCCTACCGCGACTTTCGAAATCACCGGTGCTGAGCCATTTGCGGCGGGTGATGTAATTGCCGACACTGAGCAATTTGCAACTGACAACACGCCTAAAGCTGAGTCTGAATTATCTCCTGCCAACCCTACTCATTGGATCAGCGGTAACTTGACCATGAGAGGCACTACCAAAAACATCAAATTCCCTGCTGCCGTAACTATCGAAAATGGAACTGTGACTGCTGTCGCTGGTTTCAATATCGACAGAACTGCCTGGGGATTGTCCTACGGTGACGAGGCTACTGCAGTTGATAAAGCAAAAGATCAATTCATCTACAACACAGTTTCTTTGGAACTGAATGTGACTGCGAATTAATTTTAACTACCACAATGATTCGAAAAGAGGGATTCTTCGGAATTCCTCTTTTTTTTGTCCTTAAAGAAATCTACTCCTTTGGGAATGATGGAACCTGAGAAACTTCCGGTGAGAAAAATCATCCATGTGGATATGGATGCATTCTATGCCTCTGTGGAGCAGCTAGACCATCCCCAATGGAGAGGCAAACCCCTTGTCGTGGGCGGAAACGAAGCCCGAGGAGTGGTAGCTGCGGCAAGCTATGAGGCCAGAAAATACGGAATACACTCAGCCATGTCCTCGGCTTTGGCAGCCAAGAAATGTCCCCATCTGATTTTTGCCCCACACCGCTTTGACCGTTATCGGGAGATTTCTCATCAGATTCGGGAGATCTTTTATGAATACACCGATTTGGTGGAACCCCTTTCCCTCGATGAGGCATTTTTGGATGTGACCGAAAATAAAAAAGGGCTCAAATCCGCCATACTCATTGCACGGCAAATCCGGGAAAAGATCAAAGAAAAAACCGGCCTGAATGCCTCAGCAGGCGTTTCTTACAACAAATTCCTGGCAAAAACTGCCTCTGACCTCAACAAACCCAATGGACAGGCTGTAATTCTTCCTGAAGAAGCTGAGGCTTTTCTGGAAAAACTTCCGATCGGGAAATTTTTCGGAATCGGGAAAGTCACGGCAGAGAAAATGCAGAAACTGGGCATCCATACGGGGAAGGATTTGAAGGAGTTTTCTTTGCAGTTTTTGACCAAAAAATTTGGGAAATCCGGGCTTCACTACTTTAATATCGTGCGGGGAATCCATCTGTCGGAGGTCCAACCCCATCGCGTAAGAAAAAGCCTGAGTGCCGAAAACACCTTTGAAAAGGACCTGATTACCTTGGCAGAAATGGAGGAAAACCTCCGTCCTATTTTCGAAGAAGTAATCCGCCGAATCGAAAAAAGCGGAATCAAAGGCCGGACAGTAACTCTGAAGCTCAAGTTTTCTGATTTCACTCTTCAAACTCGGAGCAAAACACTGGAGCAGTACCCGGAAGCAGAAATGATTTGGCAGTTCGGGCTGGAACTTCTCCGACAGGAGGATATTCAAAAGCCAATCCGTTTATTGGGCTTGGGAATTTCCAATTTGAATATCACCGAAGAGCAAGCTCATTTCGGGGAGCAGCTGAGGATACCTTTTTCCTTAGAATAAATTAAGAAAGTTTACCCTGCCATTTTGTCCGCATTTTCGTAATTTCGCAACCTGATTAAACCCAAATCGGTTGGTATCATTTCTGACCGAGCTCCAAAAGCGAAAAATTTCCTATGAATCTGATCAAAGATATCGATATCCTTACCGGTGAAGAAGCGCAGGCTGTGGACTACAAAACCACCACTGAGGAAAACACCGGCAAGACCAAAAAACTCTACATTGAAAGCTATGGCTGTCAGATGAATTTCTCGGATTCAGAGATCGTCGCCTCTATCATGAAAGAAAATGGCTTTGACACTACCTCTGACTTCAATCAGGCCGATGTGGTATTTTTGAATACCTGCTCCATCCGGGAAAAAGCCGAACAGACCGTCAGAAACAGACTCAACCACTTCAACGCAGTCAAAAAACATAAACCTGAGATGACTATCGGTGTCTTGGGCTGTATGGCAGAGCGCCTGAAAGAGAAGCTACTCGAGGAGGAAAAGATCGTGGATGTGGTCGTTGGTCCAGATGCGTATCGAGACCTTCCTAACTTAGTCAATGCTGCCGAAGACGGTAGAAAAGGAGTGAATACCTTCCTTTCCCGCGAAGAAACCTATGCCGACATCGCCCCTGTTCGCCTGAATTCCAATGGGGTTACCGCATTCATTTCCATCATGCGAGGCTGTGACAACATGTGCTCCTTCTGCGTGGTGCCATTTACTCGAGGAAGGGAAAGAAGCCGGGACCCTCATTCCGTAGTGGCAGAAGCTCAGGATTTGTTCAGCAAGGGCTACAAAGAAGTCACCCTCCTGGGCCAAAATGTGGACTCCTACAAATGGTCTCCTGAAGAAAACAACAAAGCCCGCCTCAACAAAAAAGAGGATGAAGTGACTCAGGTGGTCAATTTTGCCCATCTTCTGGAAATGGTAGCTCGGGTCAGCCCTTTGCTTCGCGTACGCTTCTCTACCTCCCATCCCAAAGACATCACCGATGAAGTACTTCACACCATGAAGAAGTACGACAACATCTGCAAATACATCCACCTCCCCGTTCAATCCGGAAACTCCCGAGTTTTGGAGTTAATGAACAGAACCTACGACAGAGAATGGTACCTGGACCGAGTGAGGGCAATTCGGGAAATTTTGGGTGAGGAATGCGGCATTTCTTCTGATATGATTGCCGGATTCTGTACGGAAACGGAGGAAGAACATCAGGACACGCTTACCTTGATGGACATCGTGAAATACGACTTCTCCTACATGTTCTTCTATTCGGAGAGACCGGGTACTTTGGCTGCTAAAAAGTACGAGGACGACATTCCTCTGGAAGTGAAAAAGCGCAGATTGGCAGAAATCATCGAGAAGCAAAATCAGCTTTCACTGGAAAGAAACAAACTTGATCTGGGCCAAGAACAGATTATCTTGATCGAAGGAACTTCCAAAAAATCCACAGAAGAACTCAAGGGGAGAAACTCTGCCAACAAGGTAGTGATTGTCCCCTCAGTAGGTTTGAAACTCGGGGATTACGTCAAAGTGAAAATCAAAGACTGCTCTCCTGCCACCCTCTTCGGTGAGGTATTGGAAATAAATCCAGCTTTGGCATGATCACACCCCAAGAAATCCACAGTGTAAAACAGCGCTTTGGCATCATAGGAAACAGTCCCCTACTGAATCATGCCATCCAAGTAGCCATGCAGGCTGCTCCTACCGACATGACCGTTTTGATCACCGGTGAAAGTGGATCCGGAAAGGAGAGTTTTTCCAAAATTATCCACTCTCTTTCCCTGAGAAAGCACGGCAAGTTCATCGCAATCAACTGCGGGGCAATTCCTGAAGGCACCATCGATTCTGAACTGTTTGGACATGAAAAAGGCTCTTTTACCGGAGCTCACGAAGCCCGAAAAGGCTATTTCGAGGTAACGGACGGTGGGACTATTTTCTTGGACGAAATCGGAGAAATGCCTTTGGGCACGCAGGCCCGCTTGTTGCGGGTTTTGGAAAACGGGGAATTTATCCGTGTAGGTTCCTCCAAAGTACAAAAAACCAATGTGCGGGTAATCACCGCTACCAATGTCAATCTGCTCAAAGCGGTAGAAAAAGGAAAGTTTCGTGAGGACCTTTATTACCGACTGAATACGGTACCCATTTTCGTCCCACCTTTGAGAGAACGAGGAGAAGATGTAGTCCTACTTTTCAGAAAGTTTACCTCTGATTTCTCAGAAAAATACAGAGTCAAACCCATTTCCCTTGATCCCGCTGCTCAACAGGTATTGATGCGCTATCCTTTCCCCGGCAATATCCGTCAGCTGAAAAATATTGCGGAGCAAATCTCCCTCTTGGAACAGGAACGAGAGGTAGATGCCCAAACCCTCTCCCGCTATTTACCGCAGGAAGGAAGCCGGTTGCCAATGGCCCTTCCCGGTCACGGAGGATCTTCAGAAAGTGGGGACTTTTCTGAAAGGGACATCCTGTATAAGGTGCTTTTTGATATGAAAAAAGACATGAATGAGCTCAAAAAGCTGGTTTTGGAATCCTTTCAAAACGGAGGACTGAACTCATCCATCATGCAAAAGCATCAAGGCCTTTTCGAAGATCTGGATAGCGGACTTAGCAAGGCGGAAACCGTAGAATCTACCTCCCCCTATTCTGTTCCTTTGGTATTGGAGACGCAGAAAAATTCCTCTTTGGAAAACGTAGAATACGAGGATGACGTAATAGAGGACATTCTTCACGAAGAGGACGACAACTCCCTTTCTTTGGAGAAAAAGGAAAAGGAAATGATCATCAAAGCCCTGCAAAAGCATAACAACAAGAGAAAATATGCAGCGCAAGATTTGGGTATTTCTGAACGGACGCTTTACCGCAAAATCAAACAATATGAGATTGAATAAGACACTTGGATGGATAGCTTGTACGATTTTGCTTTTTTCCTCCTGCTCGGTCAAATACAGCTTTACCGGAACCAATATCAATTACGAGTTGGTCAAAACCTTCTCGGTTGACAATTTCTTCAATGATTCCGGTGGAGGCCCTGCCAACATGGAGCAGAGATTTACAGAAGCTCTGAAGGAATACTATCAGAGAAATACCCAACTCGAACTGATTCGCTCCAACGGAGATTTGCAGTTTTCGGGTGCCATCAGCAGATATACCCTGACTCCTCAAAACGCGGTATCCAGCGGAGACCCGAATCTACCGGACCGTGCAGGGCAAATGCGATTGACCATCAATGTAGATGTGGAATACATCAATGTGACCAATGAGGAGGAAAATCTGAAAAGAACATTCACTTTTTTCCAAGATTATGACCCGAGAAGCGTTACCTTGTTGGACGTAGAAAACCAATTGGTTGAGGAAATCTTCGAAATCATCATTCAGGATATTTTCACCGCCACCGTCGCCAACTGGTAACCATTGATCATTTAACAGCGATAAATCCGTGAACGCCAGTCAGTTTCTTGACCTTATTCAAAAATCAGATCGCCTGGAAAAGTCCGATTATCTCCAACTGAGAAAAATCCAGGAAAACTTCCCCTATTTCCAAATCAGCCATGTCCTGGCATGCCGATATGAACTGGCAAAAAATCCGGAAACACCACCCTATCATTTAGGATTGGCAGCAATTACAAGTCCGGACAGAATTTGGTTGAAGGCATTATTGGAAAAGCCTACGCAGAAAACGGACACAAAGACTCCTGCAATCAAGGAAGATTTGCTGCCTGAAGAACCCAAGGCAGGCAGCGACCCTGTACAAAGAACAGAATCTCTCAAAAAACTGGGAGATCAACTCAAAGGGAACCCTGCGCCTGATGCAGGTAAGCCAAAAGTCAAAAAAAGAAAAGCTCCCAAAGACGAGCTAATCGAAACCATCAAGAGAAAAGAGAAAAAGGAAATCGTAGCCGATAAGACCAAGGAACAGATCGATCTGATCAAGGCTTTCAGCAAAAAGTCTATCAAACTGGCCACAATCAAGGAAATCGAGGCAAATCAAAACACAGAAAATCTCGCAGAATCGAGCACCAAACTGGACGAAAGTCTGATGACCGAATCCTTTGCAAAAATTCTGATCAAACAAGGGAAAAAAGACAAAGCCTTGGAAATTTATGAAAAATTGAGTTTGAAGTTTCCGGAGAAAAGGACTTACTTTGCGGACTTAATTGAAAATCTGAAAGAAAAATTAGACTAAGAATATGTTCACTTTATTAATTAGCATCATCATTATTCTAGCCGTTTTGTTGATTTTGGTCATTTTGGGTCAAAACTCCAAAGGTGGTGCTGGTGCAGCATTCGGAGGAAGTGCTTCCCAAATCATGGGTGTGACCAGAACAGGAAACGTTTTGGAAAAGTCCACTTGGGTATTGGCAATTGCCATTTTGGTTCTTTCCTTGGCATCTTCTGCTTTCTACACTAGCAGTCAGCCTAATCAGTTTTCTTCTCCAAACATTGAGAATGCCAAGCAGCAAGTAGTTGCGCCGGCTTTTGGAGAGACTGAAAGTGTGCTTCCCGCTCCTGCTTCTACTACAGAAGAAGACAGCACCTCAGGAAACTGAAATAATCCATTTGAATAAAAATCTCAAAGTCTGCCCCAAAAGGCAGACTTTTTTTGTACCTTAAAAATTCAGAATAATACGGAGTTCCGGTTTTTAGTGGTAAGAGACGGAGTTAGTGTTATTTTTTAAAAGAACAATCACCAAATCACAAGTTATATGCTAGAAAAACCAATCCGGCTGGAAGACCTTCAGCTGGAAAATTGGCCCAACGTCATTTTATGGGCCGCCCCTGTCATGTTTTTATTGGTCTTCATCGAATGGGGAATTAGCCTTTATCAAAAAAGGGACGCTTACAACACGAAAGATTTCCTGGCTGCCTCCACCATTGGACTAGTCAATGTAGGAATCAGTGCAGCCATCAAGATGCTCACATTCGGGGTGGCCATTTTCTGCTACAACATCTCCCCTTTTCAAATCCCTCCTACTTGGTGGTCCTATTTGCTATGCTTTATAGGAATTGACTTTGCCAGATACTGGGCACATCGTGTAGCCCATGAGCAGCGCTTTTGGTGGGCCACACATATTACTCACCACAATTCCAGCAAGTACAACCTTTCTGTATCATTCAGGCTAGGTTGGACTCAACACATCAAAATCGTCTTTTTCATTCCTGTCATGCTGATGGGATTTGACCCATTTGTGTTTTTTATTTGTCATCAGATTGCTGTATTGTATCAGTTTTGGATCCATACAGAGTACATTACCAAGCTTCACCCGGTGATTGAATACATTTTCACCACTCCTTCTCACCACAGAGTCCATCACGCCAGTGATGCCCACTATCTGGACAAAAACTACGGGTCCACATTGATTATCTGGGATAGGATGTTTGGTACTTTTATGCCGGAAGCAGAACGGCCTAACTATGGAATCACAAAACCGGTGACCTCCTACAACCCCATTTATCTGGTATTTCATGAATGGAGAGATATCATCTCCGACTTGGGAAAATCCAAAAGTCCAAAAGAAGCCTGGCAAATCCTTTTTGGAAAACCCGGAGATGAAGTCATCAAAAACCGGGAGATGAAGGAAAGAGAAGAAATCCGGATAAAGGAAGAAAAAAAGGTCCTTCCCGTAAATGAAAAGGACCCGGAACTGATCATGGAGAAATAATCGATTGCTTTTATTCTGAGACACTTCTTAGTAGGAGTCTTTTACCTACAGGCAGAAGTGTCTCCTCAATCGGTAGGCAATTTTGGCTGTGAAACCTCCAGGTAGCAGGATTGGGAAGTTCTTTGATTTCCCTAATAAGCTCCAGTTTCATCCTTTCCAGGGTATTGGCCAGAGACTTTTGAAATATCCCCACCAGCCAAAGGGTAATACTTCTAAATCTCTCCCCAGCCAGCTGGAGAAAATTGGACTTGTAGCGAAAAGCATGCACCTCGCTTTTTCGCTCTTGGGTGAGTAGTATATATCCTTCCCGGGTGTAAATCGGTAAAATCCCTATAGGCTCAAACTCTACCTGCTCCTCAACAAAATCGTAGATGGCCTTCCCCTCTTCTATTTGATTCTTGAGTTTGGGAAGGGCAAAATCGGTGATTTGGGAGATTTCTTCCATGACTTTCCCATCGTTGATTTTTCTTTCGAATTGCAATTGGGCCTTTTGAAAATCAATCCCGGTCAGTGCTTTTGGGAAGAGATTACTCAACTCCGTTTTACCGGATTGAATTTCTGAAAGAGTCCGATGATGATCTATCAAATCACCCAAGGCAGGATAAATTTTGACAGCCTGAAATTCCTTCTCATTAGCCTGTAAGTAGGCCAGCAATTGGTACTTTTTGTACTCAAAATCGATCAATCCTTCGGTAATCCAATTTTTCGGTAAGGTCTTCATGGTTTAGAATAGGTGTCAATGGTTTGTCATAAAATACGGATTTCTGACATTTTTTTCAGGCCTCAGAGAAAATTTGGCAGAAAAGAAGTCAGGACTTCCAAATGGTCTGCAAGCTTCCATGGACAATTTGCGGTCGATTTGTCAGCATTTATCCCAAAATACCCCTTGGCACAGGAAGTGCATAGTGGGGATTAGCATTTTAATCTAACCTTAAACAATACATACTATGTCAAAAGTGAACATCAAGCCTCTTGCAGACCGAGTTCTAGTGCAGCCGGCTGCAGCTGAAGAGAAAACCGCATCCGGACTTTATATCCCGGACACTGCGAAAGAAAAGCCTCAAAAAGGTACCGTGGTGGCTGTAGGAAACGGTAAGAAAGATGAGCCCTTGACTGTAAAAGTTGGAGACACTGTTTTGTACGGAAAATATTCCGGTACTGAACTCAATGTGGAAGGTCAGGACTTCCTCATCATGAGAGAATCTGACATTTTCGCAATCCTTTAATTTATTTCACCATTAACTGAAAAAATCAAGAATCATGGCTAAACAACTGTTTTTCGATACTAACGCCCGCGATCAATTGAAGAAAGGCGTAGACGCATTGGCAGATGCAGTAAAAGTAACTTTGGGTCCTAAAGGCCGAAATGTCATCATCGACAAAAAATTCGGAGCTCCTACCATCACCAAAGACGGTGTATCCGTAGCTAAAGAAATCGAATTGGCCGAGCCAATCGAAAACATGGGTGCTCAGCTCGTGAAAGAAGTAGCTTCCAAAACTGCCGATAATGCAGGTGACGGTACTACTACTGCTACTGTATTGGCTCAGTCCATCTTCAATGTAGGGATCAAAAACGTAGCTGCAGGTGCCAACCCAATGGACCTTAAGAGAGGAATCGACAAGGCTGTAGCTGCTGTAGTGGCTCAGTTGAAAGAAAACTCAAAAGCTATCTCTACTTCCAAAGAAATCGCTCAGGTAGCAACCGTCTCTGCCAACAACGACGAGGAAATCGGTAAAATGATTGCTGATGCGATGGACAAAGTCGGAAAAGACGGTGTCATCACTGTAGAAGAGGCAAAAGGTACCGAAACTGAAGTGAAAACTGTAGAAGGTATGCAGTTTGACCGAGGATACCTTTCTCCATACTTCGTGACCAACACGGAGAAAATGGAAGCTGAATTGGATCATCCGTTCATCTTGATCTACGACAAAAAAATCTCCTCCATGAAGGAATTGCTTCCGGTATTGGAGCCGGTAGCTCAGTCTGGCAAGCCTTTGTTGATCATCGCTGAAGATGTAGACGGAGAAGCTTTGGCTACCTTGGTAGTGAACAAAATCAGAGGTGCCTTGAAGGTAGCTGCTGTAAAAGCTCCTGGATTTGGTGACAGAAGAAAGGCAATGTTGGAAGACATCGCTATCCTGACCGGTGGTACTGTAATCTCTGAAGAAAGAGGTTTCAAACTGGAAAATGCTACTCCAGATATGCTTGGCAGAGCTGAGAAAATCAATATCGACAAGGACAACACCACCATCGTAAACGGTGCAGGTGATGCAGCTGCGATCAAGGGTAGAATTGCTGAGATCAAAGCTCAAATCGAGAAGACTACCTCTGACTATGACAGAGAAAAGCTTCAGGAAAGATTGGCTAAGCTTTCCGGCGGTGTAGCTATCCTTTACATCGGTGCAGCTACCGAAGTAGAGATGAAAGAAAAGAAAGACCGCGTGGATGATGCTTTGCATGCGACCCGAGCAGCAGTACAGGAAGGTGTAGTTGTAGGTGGTGGAGTTGCTTTGGTAAGAGCTGCTTCAGCACTTGACAGCCTGAAAGGCAGCAACGAAGATCAGGACACCGGTATCAATATCGTGAGAACTGCCATCGAGTCTCCATTAAGAACTATCGTGGCAAATGCCGGCGGTGAGCCTTCAGTGGTGATCAACAAGATCAGAGAAAACAAAGGAAACTTTGGTTACAATGCCAGAACAGATCAGTACGAAGATCTTTTCGAAGCAGGTGTAATTGATCCAACCAAGGTGACCCGATTGGCTTTGGAAAATGCAGCTTCTATTGCAGCGCTTCTTCTCACTACCGAGTGTGTAGTAGCTGATGTGAAAGAAGACGCTCCAGCCATGCCACCAATGGGAGGCGGAGGAATGGGCGGAATGATGTAATCTATTCCTATCCTAATAGTACCAATGAGGCACCTTTCGGTGCCTCATTTTTTTTGTTGATACAAAAAATGACAAAAAACAGGCATGCCCTTTGTCCAAGACAAAGGAATAATTGTAATTTGAAGCGACTTACACACCAATCGCCTGAATTAATTTGAATGCCCCTTTTTGACTCTGTCTTTTTAGTGGATGACGATCCTATTAACAACCTGATCAACAGACGTTTATTAGGAAAAGTTGGAATTTCCGATCGAATCGTTGAATTTTTGAGCGGAGATGATGCTTTGGAAATGCTTTCTGCTGAACCCGTCGAAAACAAGGTTCTGGTACTTTTGGACATCAATATGCCTGTGATGAATGGTTGGGAATTTTTGGACAAATACATGTCCATCCTCCCTCACAGAAAAGATAAAATCTTGATTCTTTCCAGTTCAATTGACTTTCAGGACAGACAAAAAGCCAAAGAATACAGTATTGTGGAAGGTTTTATGGAAAAACCTCTAAATCTGGAAGTTTTGATTGATTTTTTTAAATAAGGCATAAAAACATATAAAAAAAAAACAATTTTTTACAGGAATGGTTATCTTTAGCGGTCATCACACCCTGATCTATTAAAACTTATTTAACCCTTTTAATCCTCTTTCTTTGGATAGGTACATCCAAAGGACAGACTTGGACAGGTATTACCAGTTCTGACTGGAATACTGCCTCAAATTGGACACCGGCTACAATCCCTGGAGCAGGTGCAAACGCTTTTATTAATAACGGCGCAGCTCCAAATCAACCCGTTTTATCAGGTAATGTGACGGTACGAGACCTGAGAGTGTCTGCAGGTTCATTAAATCTCAATGGCTTTACTCTAACCGTTACTGAAGATTTGAACTTAAGCGGAGGGACAATTTCTAATGGAATTATCCAAGGCAACGATATTGAAGAGGTTCAAAATACCCAATTTAACGGACCTTTCACCCTAACCAAAACAGGGAATAACAATGACACTTGGTCAGGATCCAATCAATTCAATGGTACTACTAATATTACCAATCTAAGCAACTCACAAATAGTCTGGCAAGGCAACAATCAATTCAATGGGAACACCCTAATCACAAATAATGGAAATGGGCTATTCAGGTTTGCCAATACAAACGGAGACACTTTTTCAGGTGTGGTTGTATTCCAAAACAACGGAAACAATTTTATCGATATCGCCTATCGAGGGAATAATAACTTTGCCCAATCCATCACCATAAACAACACCAATCCGGCAGGAGAAATAAGATTTGGAGATCAGGGAGGCACCTCAACTTTATCGACGGGAGGATTACTTACCACAAACTTTGCAGTAGGAACCATATTGGAAATCAACAACTTTACTCAGGTTCAGAATGTAGCCAATGGTACTTTTGGGGTTGATGATTTTTTTGTTACCAATTCAATTTTTCAGGGAGACTTTTCAGTGACAACTACCGATGATTTGATTTTTTATGTATATCCGCAATGACACCAGTAACCAAATAAGTTCTTATTGACAGTTGGTGACAATCGCTTTAGTAGTATTTTAACCTACTGTAAATTAGGTCAAAATAGACGGTTTTGACCATGAACATTATCAATTTCATTAATCGGTTTCCAGACGAAGCTTCCTGCGTTGAATT